>CAXTTX010000080.1:0-15108 GCA_964247045.1 uncultured Verrucomicrobiales bacterium
ACTCAACGGTACCGTCACGGTCAACATCGCGGACGGCAACATCGAACTCGGAAGCAATCCTATTCCTCTCCTCCAGTACACTTCCAAGTCTGGATCGGGCAGTTTCGTCCTCGGCACTCTCCCGATCGGCGTCTCCGCGAATCTCGTAGACAATGGCACCGGTCTCCTCTCCCTTCAGGTCACAAGCCTCGCCCAGCCTCGGTGGGACGCGACCCAGACTGACCAATGGGACACCACCACCCAGAACTGGATCAACGCCGGCAGCCCGAGCACCTATGTAAATGGCTCGACCGTTTTGTTTGACGACCAGGTTCTGGGGACCACGCAGGGTGCGGTGGTGTTGAACGCCACCGTGACCCCTGCCGCCGTGACCTTCGATAACTCCCTGGTGGCCTACAGCATCACCGGAACGGGCCATATCAACGGAACCACGGGCATCGTTAAAAAGAATAGCGAACCGCTCACCTTGGAAACTTCCAATGGCTACACCGGAGTCACCGACCTGCAAGGTGGAACGACATCCATCAACAGCCTCGCCAACGCGGGCAGTCCGAGTTCCATCGGTGCCGCCTCCGCGAGTCCCGCCAACCTGCTTCTTTCCGGTGGATTCCTGAACTACACCGGTCCCTCCGCCACGACGGACCGCGGGTTCACGATCGCCGCGCTGGACAGCATCATCAACACCACGGCCGATATCAGCTTCAACGGCCAGGTGGTTGCCAACCCGAACAGCAACCTGATCAAAACCGGCACCGGCAAGCTCGGCTTCGGTGGCACCACATCCAAAACGATCGGCACCGTCAGCAAGGGCCTGCGGATCGTCGAGGGAACCGTCGCCTTCACGGGTTCGGGCGCGAACACGGCAGCTGGTGAACTCTGGGCCGGGGATCCCGGTTCCACCGCAAACTCGGCATTGGAGGTCACCAATTCCAACCTCACCACGGGAAGCTGGATTGCCATGGGCATCGGCAACGGCACCACGGGTCTTCATTCGGATGCCACCTTCACGAATTCCACGGTGACCGCGACCGGCGGGGGTATCTCTCTCGGTTATTCGGGCGGCCTCGTTGGCTACCTCGCCACCACGACGCTCACGATGAACAATTCCACGTTCACCGGTGCGGTTGCCAACCTGGGTGAAAGCACGGGGGCCACCGGCACCGCGACCCTCAATGGCACCTCCGTCATGAATGTTTCCAACGTGATCGTCGGGAAAGAAAACGGTTCGAGTGGAACGCTGGTCATGAAGGACACATCCGCCCTCACGGCGGGTATCCTTTTCTACATCGGGCAATTTGCGGGCTCCACCGGGGTGGCGACGGTCCAGAACAACTCCTCGCTCGCCATTACCGGGGATCATGAGATCCAGATCGGGGGCATGGGCACTCTCAACCAAACAGGGGGCACCATTTCCGGAAATGGTTGGATGTCGATCGGCCGGGGAACCGGCGGAACCGGTATTCTCAACCTTTCCGGCGGAACCTTCACCCAGGCCGCGGCCGACCGCTTCCTTCACGTTGGCGAATTCGGAGCCGGCACTCTGAACATCTCCGGAACGGGCTCCCTCGTCGCGGCATCCACAACGGGACTTCTTGTTTCCCAAGAGCCCGGAAGCAGTGGCACCGTCAACCTCGACGGCGGCAGCCTGACTGCCACGGCCGTGGTGGATACCGGTACCGGAACCAGCGCCTTCAATTTCAACGGCGGC
Source organism: uncultured Verrucomicrobiales bacterium (assembly GCA_964247045.1). Classification (GTDB taxonomy): domain Bacteria; phylum Verrucomicrobiota; class Verrucomicrobiia; order Verrucomicrobiales; family Akkermansiaceae; genus Luteolibacter. Next base: position 1,709 of record CAXTTX010000080.1, read on the forward strand.
CAGCTCATCGCGGCCACCGGAGCGAATACCGGTTTCATGAACGGACTGGATACGGTCACCGTGAAGAGCGGCGGCGCCCTCATCGACACGAACGGCAACAACATCGCCATCAATCCGGCGCTCCTCTCTGGTGCGGTGAACGGCGGCCTGTCCAAGACGGGTGCCGGAACGCTCACACTCGCGGGTGCCAATACCTACTCGGGCAACACCACCGTGGGCGCTGGAACACTGGCGCTGGCTGACAACGGCCAGTTGCGGTTCGTGATCGGGGCCAATGGCGTCACCAACTCCATCGGTGGCACCAGCACGCTGCAACTGGATGGCGACTTCAACATCGACACCACCGGTGCCGCAGTCGCGAACGGAAACAGTTGGTCCCTCGTCAATGTCGGAACCCTGGCGGAAACCTTCGGTCCGACCTTCTCCATCATCGGATTCACCGAAAGCGGAAACGTCTGGACCAAGACCGATGGTCCGAACACCTGGAGCTTCAGCGAAGCCACGGGCGTCCTTTCCGTCTCCACCGGCGGAGGCGGCGGCTACGCGGCGTGGGCGACCACGAACGCGGGTGGCCAGGCTTCCAACCTGGACTTTGATGCCGACGGCGTCCGGAACGGCGTGGAATTCTTCATGGGCCAGACTGGTTCCGGATTCACGACCAACCCCTCGCTGAGCGGAAGCCTGATCTCCTGGCCCAAGTCTGCTGGATTCACCGGCACCTATCGGGTGGAAACGTCCCCGGATCTCATCATTTGGACCGACGTCACCGGTACAGCGGTGGATAACGGCACATCCGTCTCCTATAGCCTGCTCAACACCGGCGGCAAGAAGTTCGTCCATCTCGTCGTGATCCCGAACTGAGACATCACTGGCAATCGATGCCGGGTCATGACAGGCATCGCCCCTGCTGACCCGGCACAAATCCTGTAAAAAATTGCCGCCGTCCGGATCCCGGGCGGCGGCAATTATCTTTTGAATCCACATCGGCACGTGGCAAGTCATGTCACCTTGCCGTCGCGTTTCGCCGCTTTCCATCCACTGCAGCAGCAGAAGCATCCTGAATTTGCGGATGCAAATCACCTCCATGCCAAGCGGAAACCGGATGGCATGCCCATTGCGGTTGGTTGCCACTATTCCTTCCCAAAACTACTAACACTCCACCACATTCACGGCCAGTCCGCCCCGGGAGGTTTCCTTGTACTTGGCGTTCATGTCGCGTCCGGTATCGCGCATGGTCTTGATGACCTTGTCGAGGGAAACGAAATGGTTTCCATCGCCGGAGAGCGCCAGGCGGGAGGCGTTGATGGCCTTGATGGAGCCCATGGCGTTGCGCTCGATGCAGGGAATCTGGACGAGCCCGCCAACCGGGTCGCAGGTGAGGCCGAGATTGTGCTCCATGCCGATTTCGGCGGCGTTCTCGATTTGCCGGGGCGTGCCGCCGAGAAAATCCGTGAGGCCGGCGGCAGCCATCGAGCAGGCCACCCCGACTTCACCCTGACAGCCGGCCTCGGCCCCGGAGATGGAGGCATTGCGCTTGTAGAGCATGCCGATGGAAGCCGCGGTGAGCAGGAAACGGTGGACGCCATCCGGATGTGGCGATCGGCGGAAGCGGACGGCGTAGTGCAAAACGGCCGGAATGATCCCGGCCGCACCATTGGTCGGCGCGGTGACGACCCGTCCCCCCGCGGCATTCTCCTCGTTCACGGCGATGGCATAGAGGTTTACCCAGTCCAGGACCGTGAGAGGATCGGACAGGGAAGCTTCGGGCGCACGCTCCAGCCCTTCACGGATCGCCTTCGCCCGGCGTTTGACCTTCAGGCCGCCGGGGAGAATTCCATCCATCGCACAACCGCGCCTCACGCAGTTTTGCATGGCCTCCCAAATGGCATCCAGGCGAACGCGGGTTTCAGCCTCGGGCCGGAAAGAGGCTTCATTGGCCAGCACCAGGGTCGCGATGGGAAGGCCGGTGCGCTCGCAGTGCCGCATCAACTCCGCCGCACTTGAGAATGGATAGGTGACCGGAGAATCGGGCGCCACGGGGGTTTTCAATTCCTCCTCGCTGGCGATGAATCCGCCGCCGAGGGAATAGATGACGGCATCCGCCAGGATCGCACCGTTTCCCCCGAGGGCGGTGAAATGCATGCCGTTGGGGTGCAACGGAAGCGGCTTGAGGCGCTTGAAGTCGAGATCGGATTTCCGGTCAAAGTCCAGCAGGGCACCCCATGGCGCGGCGAGCTTGCCGCTCCGGATGGACGCGAGCTTCGCGGGTATACTTTCGATGTCGATGGTCTCCGGATCTTCGCCCATGAAGCCCAGGAGGATCGCGGAGTCGGTGCCGTGTCCTTTTCCGGTGGCCGCGAGCGAGCCATAGAGGTCGCAGCGGACCTTTCTAACATCCGGAGCCTGTCCTTCCGCCCCCAAACGGTGCATGAATTGTCCGGCGGCGCGCATCGGCCCCACGGTGTGCGATGACGAAGGACCAATGCCGATGGTGAAAAGGTCGAGTGCGGAAAGTGTCATGTCGTGCTGAAAACCATCATCCGGCGGGGCCCGTAAATTTGATACCAAGTCTGTGTAACAGGTGCCTTCTTGGCTACCCTCTTGCGCTATTACCGCATCATCACCCCGAAACCAACGTAACCAGTGGTTAAAGAATGGCCACAGATTTCACAGATGGACTGATTTGAAGAGGGATTCCCCGGGGGCGATTCATCGTATTCGACAGTCATGCCATTTTCCACCTGCAATGGAAAATAGAACCGCTCATGGAAGCCAGACGGACACGAATTTCGCCGGGCGAAATCAAATGAACGAAGATGGAAATGATTTCAATCCAAGAAGATTAGAAAGAATTCGACACTAACAGTCGTGTTCCAGGTTCATAACCTGGAGTGCATTGGAAAAAAAGCCCGCGGGTCCGGAGGGACCCGCGGGCGGGGGATATATCAGGCGGAGCCTTGAGTGTTGTCGGCTCAGTGAGCGGCAATCACACGGGCAAAGAGCTTTTGTCCCACTTCATTGCCGGTCTTGGGTATCGTCACCGTCACGGTGTCGAAATCCGCGCTGGGCGTGTCCTCGGTCACGGCGACAATTCCGGCGGAAGCCGGGCCGACCACGACCTCGTTCGGAGGACCCCAGTTGACGAGATCGGCGGACCATTGGACCTTCAGGGTCGAGTCTCCTTCGGATGCATCAGACCGCTTGAAGGTGACCACCAGGGTCGTTGCGGTCTGGGTCTGTGTCGGCAGGATGGAGGTGTTCGAGGCACCGGTGCCATTCGGGAGTCCGCCAAAGACGAATTCCAGAAGGTTGGAGATGCCGTCGCCGTCCGGATCCTGGGTCGGGCCGTCATTCACACCGTCGGTCAGGTTGTTCGCCGGATTCGCCGTGAAGGCATCGTATCCGGTGACTGGCGTTCCCGTGGAGACAAGCAGGATTTGGCCTGGAGTCGCGTAGTCCAGCACGTAGCCCGCGGGAACCGTGGAGGACGGGCCGAAAGTGCCCGTCAGCGTCCCGGTGTAGGTGGCGATCACGTAGCTGGGCGCGGACGCCTCGCCGATGTTCGTGAAGTGGCAGGTCGCACCGGTGATGTTCAGGTTGCCCGTCACGGCAATCTGGTCATTGATGAAGCCCGTAAGATTGGGATCGAGGTCGTCGATTTCGCCATTGTAGCTGCCGGCGAGCGTCGTGGCTCCCAGGGACAGGGTTCCGATGGGGAGATCGAAGCCCACATCACCCGGCTCGATGTTGCCGTTCGCCTTGACGATGCCAGTGATGAAACCGGTTCCGGCAAGGGTGGTGCCCGGCGACAGCAGGACAGAGGAAGGGCCGGTGGCGCTGCCAGAGCCGTTCACCACCGTCAGGGTCCCGGCGTGAATGGTGGTGCCATCCGGCATTTTCCAGGTCTCGGCACCCGTTCCGCCAGCGTAGGTGTTGGCACGGGTCAAAACGAGATTACCGGCACCTTCCTTGATGAAGCCGTAGCCGCCATCGATCAGGATACTCATCAACAAATCTTCCTGGGCGGGCCCTTGCGGCACGTCAAAGACCCAGTAAGAGGTATTGGCCGTCAGCGAGCCCGTGCCGAAGACCTGGGAGGAGTCCGCGGATGCTTCCGTGGAAATGATCGAGCGCTTGGCGTTCGTCGCGTCCGCATCATCATTCTTGGCGCTCTCCATCTGGCCATTCGAGGTGAGGTAGCCGCCCTTGAGCAAGTAACGGCCCTGGTCCACTCCACCGACATTCACGAAGCCCACGGGGAAGTAATTCCGGCCGCCGGTGAATTCCACCGTGCCACCTTCCATACGCAGCTGGTTGATGCCGGTTTGATAGTTGAGCTGGTCCCCCCCGAGCGCCGAGGGAGCCGTGCCGCGCAAGATCGCGTTGGGCTGGATGACGGCATTCAGCTTGTTCCCGCCGAAGATCGTCTGGTTGAAGCAATCCGTTCCAAACTCCACCACGCCTTCGCTGATCACCATCTTCTGGTCCGTGGTCGTTGCGGAACCATTGTAACCGTAGAAGGTGAGTGTCCCCGGGCCCGTCTTGGTCATGGTGCCGGCGAGCGAAATAGGTCCCACATTCACCAGGCTCGAGGTGCCGGCCACGTTGATCGTGCCACCGGTGGAAGCGAAAGGACGCTGCGTGTATTGGGTCGCCGTGACGTCGAGCGTGGCACCGGTGGCCAGGGTCGTCGTTCCGGGAGCATCCGCATCACCAAGGCCGCGATGGATGGCGGAGGTGAATTTGCCACCACCGAGGGTGATTCCGCCGCGGAGGTTCTGCGGAGTGGTGAAGACCACCTCGCCCGCGCCGGTCTTCTGGATCGATCCGCTGCCCGCAACAATGGCGCCACCCATCGTATAGGTGCCGCTGGTGTGCGCGAAGTTGACGATGCCGGGGGCGAGCTCTACGGTGGCATTGACCGTCTTGTTGCCCGAGGAGTCATCAAACTTGGCATTGAGGCCATCCGCGAAGACGGTCTGGGCACCGCTGAAGTTGGCGGTCGTCTTGTCCCATTCCGAACCCAACGCTCCCGTCCAAGTGAGAAAGGTGGGCGCGGCTGGCACCCGGTAGTAAAAAGGCAGTTTGCCGGAAGGCGTCGTCGTGCCCGCCGGAGTGTTTGCGCGGATGCGCGTGGTGGGATAGTCGTAGTCCGTCACGCTCTCCACGAGCGTCCAGACCGTTCCATCCGTGCTGGCTTCCATCGTCCAGCGGACCGGATCGCGCTCCGGTGCATCGCCCCCCGTGTAAAACTGGTAGCTGTCGAAGGTCTGCGTGCTGCCAAAGTCGAAGACCAAGCCCTTCCTGTTGAAATCCAGCCATTTCGTCGTCAGCAGGTTGCCATCAATTGCCTTCGCCGGGCCTTCCGCACCGGGGTTGTTTCCACCCGGGTTGGTCACGCTGGCGACGGGTACCTTGGTCGCACCGTTGTAAAACTCGAACTCCGTGAGTTGGATGAGGGTCACCGTGTTATCTCGCAACTTGGTCGGCGTAAAACGGACATAGCGGTAGTTCAGCACATCACCGGCTCCGGGCAACACCTTGATGGGGAAAGTGCCGGTGCCGGAGCTGGTGGCATTGCTGGCCAGCACCGTGTAAGTGCCGGAGGCCGCCGGCGTGAAGGTGGCCCCGGTGGTCGTGGCGGGAAAGTTGCCCGGATTGATCACGGCGCTGGTCGTATTGGCGGTGGTGTATGCGATGGTGACGGGCGTGGCGGGTGTGACGATGGCCGCGGTGGTGGCATAAATGTTCGTGACCGTCGGCGAGCCCGCCGGGGTGATCGGGTAGCCCGCTTGGTAAGTGAACAGGCCCTTGTAGCGGGGAGCCGTTTGTCCCGTGCGGATGTCCAGCGTAGTCCAGCTGTTGCTGTCCACACTGCCCTCCAAAAGCCATGCACTGGGCGTGCGGCCGAGGAAATCATTCGCGGTGGCAACGTTGTAGCTGTCAATCGTGACCGGCGCCGTGAAAGCGAATGTCACCGAAGCCAGCGAGTTTGAGAACCATTTCGTGCCCGGGGTGCCATCCAACAACTTGGTGGCGCCTTCAGCCGCGCTAGGATCCCCCCCCCCGCCGGTGACAGTCACGGTCAAGGCGGGGCCCATGCCGGTCGAACCGTTGAGGTTGAGCTTCACGCCGCCACGGGACATCGTGAATTCGGAGAGCTGGACGTTCGTCCCGTTCTCCACGGTGGTCACAGGCGTGTAGCGGTAGTACTGGTACGTCACTTCCGCGGCTTCGGCAGCACCCAGGAAGCAGAGTGTGGCGAGTGACGCCATTTGCGCGGCACTGCTGAATGGAGATCGGACTCGTTTCAAAAAAACGGATTTTGGTTTCATGGGCAGTTCAGTATCGGGTATTTGGGAATAGGATCTTCGGCTATCGGCTATTTCGGGAGAATGGAGGGACATCAAACATCACAAGGTCTTTGCCGGAAAACGCGCCCCAGTCCTGTGATTCATGAGATCCGGGCCTTCGCATGCATGATTCTGATTCTTGTGCACACGTATGGCCAACGAGCGCTGCGCGTAGCACGATCTTTGCCAAAAAAGAAAATCAAAGTCGCCGTTTTGGGTGACAGACCCGCCATTTTGTTAGATTTTTTTTTGTATTCACAGCCTCCTTGGCTTGGCTCCTGCTGGCAGGTGTCACTTGCGGGAACAATCGCCGGACCGGCCCCCGAAGGGGTGGCACGGGGACAGGTAGTCCGGAACGTGTTCCCAGGTGGCAGCATCCATAAACGTGATACCAGACAAGGGATGTCCAGCGCCCGCCACGGGAATAATTGTTAGACACCGCCGGAGATCCTTTGGGGAATCCGCGGGTCACAGCAGGCAAACGCTTAACTTAGAACCGATGAAACCACGAGCCATCGTCTTTCATATAGTTTCCATCCGGGGTGTCATCGCGGCAACCCACGCAATCCCGCCAGACCGTGGCAAACGGGGCTTCGCCCTCATTGCCACGATGCTGATGATGATTCTCATCCTGGTCGTGGCGGTGGGACTGCTTTCCCTCAGCACCATCAGCGTGCGGAGCACCAACAATGAAAACATCAGGCGGATGGCAAAAAGCAATGCACGCCTCGCGCTGAGTCTCGCCTTGGCGGACATCCAAAAGCATTTGGGCGACGACAGGCGGGTGACCGCGGATGGCGCGATGCTGGACCCGGCCATCAAGCGGCCGGGTCTTGTCGGAGTCTGGGAGTCGGCCGCGAACACCCTCCCGGAAAATCCTCTCGGCGGTCCGCCGACCTACAATGACAAGAAGTTCATTTCATGGCTTGTCTCCACCACGAAGCCCGAAGACGCCGCGGTACGCGAAACGGCGGCGAGCCTTCCAAGCGGTGAAACCATCGCCTTGTTCAAGGAAGTTACCAGCGGTAATGGCGTTACCGGCGGTAGCGAACTGGCAGCGAATGTGCTCACCCTCAAGAACAGCAAGAATCCGGGCGGGCTTGCCTGGGCAGTTTCCCAAGCCGCCACCAAAGCGAGCATCAACACCGGCATCGAACTCGCCCACAAGGATGCCAACGAACAGCTCGGTGCCCCGGACCGGCCCAACCTCTCCCTCTCCGACATCGCGACACAACCGGAAGACGGCTGGAAGGAGCGCCGGTCCAAGGTGGTCAGCCTCGACCAGGCGCTGCTGGACAGCGGCTATGCCATCCCACCGGACAAGAAGGCAGCACTGGCCCTCGAACATACCTCACAATCCCTCGGCGTGGCGGCCGACGTGGCGAAGGGAGGCCTCAAGACGGATCTTTCGCTTGGCTTCGAAATGTCCGACGACGACTTCAGGGCTCCGAGCTGGGGTGGAATGGACAATCCATTCCACGAGTCCGGCATGCCGGGGAATGAGAAGCGTCTCTACCAATCCATCGGCAGCCCCGGTACCGTCACGCTGAATTCGGACTACGGCGTCGTGAAATACACGATGAGCATGGATACGGGCACCCCGCCCACCTTTGCCTCATTGCGCTCCTACTACTCTCTCTACAAACACCTCTACCGCCGCGGTACCCCCACGGCACGGCAGCGCTTCCAGGCCAGTCCTTCTTACAACAATCCTTCCACCAATGCCCCGCGCGGGAGTGAGACGTCCTTGAATCCGGTGCTGGACCGGGTGCTGATGTATTACAGCCTTACTTCCCATGGTACTGCCCGCGATAACAATCTCGCGCTGTTGATCACCCCTGTGGTGACCCTGTGGAACCCCTACAATGTCGCGATCGAATCCGATGGTTATGTGGTTTATCCTTACATGGACATGCCCATCCGGTTTTGGATATCCAACAAGGGAGTCGGCCTGATCAACGGAGACCACATGTCGCGCTTCATGGGCCGGGGTGCGGAAAATCCAAATGAAGGCCGCCAAGCCGAGGCGTATTTCTACTGCAAGATCACCGAGGGAGGCAGTGCGGGCACGGCCACACCGGTTCGTCTGGAACCGGGTGAGGTCCGCCTTTTCGCGCCCACCACCGCCCGCGTGGCCCTCGACCGCGCCGGCGCGAACGAAAACGAAAACCAGACGACTGGCCGGACGCTCCGGATGAAGCCTCTTGGCACCGGCGGGACTGACGCCATTCCCACCAACGGCGGCCTGATCGTGCGACTCAATGAAAGGTCCGGAGGCGGGGGGATTACCCACTCTGTCCAGCCTACGGATCAATTCCAAGTCACCTTCGATTTCCAGACGGGTTCCTACAACTATTTCCTCAGCCTCGAGGACGCCACGCGAATCAAGAACCCCGCGACGCCGGCCCTGGCGAATATCCCGCGCATCACGGAGACTCAGGTGCTCGGTTCACAGACCCCTTCGATCTCCATCTCCTCGCCCACCATCGCGGGGAGTCTTGTCCGTGGAACTTCTTCCAAGGTCTTCGCCGTGGTGGAAACCTATCACCGCACTGCCGGCCAACGGGACACCACCATCCAACCCGCCGACATCGTCTATACGGTGAACCCACGCCAGCGGCACACCAATTACATGGTCTCCGGCGCCTCGGACATGCAGAACGCCCACTACAGCAGCGCCCTGCGCTCCGTCTCGGATATCGGCTCGGATGTCTCGAACTTCGGTGGACGCTCGTTCTACGGTATCGCCAACTCTCCTCCCGCCGGGCGTGACCTCCTTTCCTTCTTTGAAGTTCCGCAAGCACCCATGATGTCGCTCGGAGCCTTCCAGAACGCGGATCTTTCCAACTCCGCGTTCTCACCGAGCAGCCAGTTCGGCAACTCGTGGGCCTCTCCGTACATTGAATCGAGCAAGGTGGCCAAGGTTCTCGACAATGCAAGCAGCGTCAACACCAACCGCCTCGAACCGAATGGCCTCGGCCTTTTCGACCATTCCTATCTCCTCAATTCCGCGCTCTGGGACAGTTGCTTCTTCTCATCGCTTGCCCCGGAGAGCAGCCTCGGCTCCTCAGGCAGTTCCAATGCCTACGACCGGGACCTCTCGCAAGTTTCCAAGGGTCTGGACAAGGTGGTCTCCGACTGGATCGAGGACCCCATCGCCAATCCACTTCGCAACCGCCGCCATATTCTTCACACCGGCGGCGTGAACGCGGAAGATCTTGAGAAAAAACTGCTGGCACCCGAGGGTTGCCGCGAGGCCGCCGCACACATCCTGGTCGAGGGATCCTTCAATGTGAACTCCGTCAATGAGAAGGCATGGCGGGCAATGTTCGCCAGCCTGAAGGGACAGAAGTTCCAGATCAACGGCGGAACCAAGTCCCATGACGCCGGCCAAAAGACTCCGGTATCGCGAATGACGAATCCCTCCGGGGAACCCGAAGATGCCTGGAACGGTTTCCGCGAGCTCAGTGACGGGCAGATCCGCGACCTGGCGAAGGAAATGGTTGCCCAGGTCCGTGAGCGCGGTCCCTTCCAATCCATGGGAGAGTTCGTGAACCGACGCCTGAGCGGGGGTGAAAACGGGCACAAGGGCGCGCTGCAAGCCGCCATCGACAAAGCGCAGATCAACGGGGGTGTTGATACCGGAACCTTCGACACCGCCGGCTATCCCTACCCGAACAACATCCCCGACAACAACACGGGCATCGGTACCCCGGGCTGGCTCACCCAGGCGGATGTGCTCAATGCCCTCGGCCCCTTCATGAGCGTGCGGTCGGACACGTTCACGGTTCGCGTCTATGGGGACGCCCGCGATGCTTCCGGCACCATTCTGAGCCGTTGTTATCTGGAGGCCCAGGTGCAGCGTGTGCCCGAATGGGTCGACTCTTCCAACCAGGCCGCCGATCCCATTGCCTCGCTCTCCCCCGTCAACAAAACCTTCGGCCGTAAATTCGAAGTGGTGTCAGTCCGGGAAGTATCTCCACAGGAACTATGAAACCCCTTCTGATTTCGTGCCTGCTCATTGCATGCACTCTTGCCGCCAAAGCCACACCGGTCCGTTTCCTCGCGTGGGATGACACCATCGCCGCGCGCAAGCTGGGCGTCATTGCCGGCGGCGCGAACGTCGAGCCCATCGCCGGACTTCACCCGCTCCAGCGCACCCGGGAAATTTTCTTCACTCCCGGAGAACGGGGACTCGTGCTGCGCGCGCTCGACAAGACTGCGCCCGATGGCAAGCCGGTGGATTTCAAAATCCCCAAGGCAGCGTCTTTGAATCATCCCCTGGTGGTACTCCTTCCTGATTTGAAGTCGCCGGCGGGGGTCACGGGGATTGTGATCGAGGACGGCAAGGACACCTTCCCGTGGGGCACGTTCCGGATGATCAACACCACCGGCAAGCCACTCGGCATGGTATTCGCCAAGGAACGCAAGGTTCTGCCTCCCGACTGGTCCCCCGTCGATCTCAAGGGAGGTGAACTGCCGGTCCAAGTGGCCCTTTTCACCGCGGATCTGCCGCAAAGGCCTTCTTACACGGCGGTTTGGACTCCCGATCCCAACTTGCGGCGTCTGGTCCTGCTTGCCGCCGGAACGGATGCCCGCCTCGGCCCCCTGGCGGTGAAAGTCATTCCGGAAGATCGTGCGGAGGAAATGGCGGAGGGAGCATCTTCAAAAGCGAGCCCCTAACAGATTTAAACCACGTAACCGTTGTTTCGATCCGGTCTCCGAACACACTCTCCCGATGTTTCCGATATCCCATCCACCGGTAACACGGGAGACCACCACGCGAAGGTATCTATCGCCAGGCACCTTTGGTGCAGGCAAACCCGAACCGGAGTCCAACCCGCGAAAACGGCCCGGTTGAGCTTAACCCATTCTCACTCCCGGTATGTTTTCAAAAACCCGTTTCCCGGCCGTCTACCTGGCGGTCCTCGCCACCGCCACGGCGGACCCCTACATCTCCGAATTTTGTGCGAGCAACCAGGATGGCTTGGAAGACCAGGACGGTGACAATTCCGACTGGATCGAGATCCACAATCCGGATGCTGCTTCCGTTTCGCTCGCGAACTGGTACTTGAGCGACACCGCCTCGAACAAGATGAAGTGGCAGTTTCCGGCGGTCACCATCTCGCCAAATGCTTACCTGGTCGTGTTCGCATCCAGCAAGGACCGCCGCGTCCCCGGGTCTCAACTTCACACCAACTTCGCGCTCGGGGCCGGTGGTGAATATCTCGGCCTCACCAAGCCGGATGGAGTGACCGTCGCCTCGCAATACTCCCCCACCTTTCCTTCCCAAGTCACGGACATCACCTATGGGATTCCTTCCAACGCGACAACGACCACCCTGGTCGCGGAAAACGCCGCCTGCCAATGGATCATTCCCACTTCAGATTCCTCCCCGGCATCCACTTGGAAAAACCTTTCATTCAACACCACCGGCTGGACCCAGGCCAACCTCGGCATCGGCTATGACAAGGACGCCAGCGGCACGAACTATCTCCCGCTGTTAGGCGCGAACGGCAACATCCAGACCGCCGCTGCCAACAACGCCACGTGCTACATCCGGGTGCCTTTCAATGTTACGGCTGGCACGACACTGACCAGTCTGAAGCTCCGGGCGCGCTATGACGATGGCTTCGCCGTCTGGCTGAATGACCAACCCCTGCTCTCCGGGGGCAGCGCCTTGAAACGGCTGGCTCCCGCCAATCTCGCCTGGAACAGCACGGCCACCGGCAACAGGGTCGACTCCGGGTCCGCCACCTACGAGGACATCGACGTCAGCGAGAACATTGGCTCCGTTCTCGCGGGCAACAACGTCCTCGCCTTCCAACTGATGAACACCGCCAGTGGTAGTACCGACCAGTTGCTCCAGATCCAAATCATCGCCGATGTGACCACGTCGGCCACGTTGGCCACGTTGGCCACGTTGTTGCCGCCGGGTTACCTCGGGACCGCCACGCCCGGCGTGCGCAATCCCGGCGCCAGTGGCCTCGTCATTCCCCAGTTGGTGAGCTTCTCGAAAGGCTCCTGCGCCTTCGCCAGCCCCCTCTCTCTGACGCTTTCCGGTGCCACCGCCGGGCAGGTGATCCGCTACACCCTGGACGGCAGCGAACCGACCGCTTCTTCCCCGGCCTATTCCTCGGCCATTTCCCTCACCGCCACCAAATTCGTCCGGGCACGGATCCACGATACGGCCACGGGTGCGCTCGGATTCATCTCCGGAAACCACTATGAACGGCTGGCGACAGACCTCTCGAGCTATGCATCTACCGGTTCGGTTTTCAAATCATCGCTGCCGATCGTCGTCCTCAATGACAATGGCGCGGGCGAACCCGCGGATGACAATATCGACCGTGCCTCGCGCGTACAGATCTATGACCGGGACGCGAGCGGCTATGCATCCTTGTCCACGACCGCCACCCCAACCCTGGCGCTCAACGCGGGCGTCAAACTGCGCGGCCGGAGTTCTTCCGGATTCCCGAAGAAATCTTACGGCGTGGAGTTCCAGGACGAGGCCGGGACGGGAAAGAACGTTTCCGTGCTCGGCATGCCTGCCGGCGAAGACTGGGCTCTGGTTGGCGGCTACGACTATGATCGCGCGTCCATGCGCAATGCCGTGATGTATGAGCTTTCCCGCCAGTCCGGCACTTGGGCTCCACGCACCCGGCTGGTGGAGGTCTTCTGCAACTACGACGGCAACAACCTCGAATACGCAGACTACCGGGGTATTTATATCCTTTGTGAAACCGCCCGCGTGGATGAGGACCGGGTCGATGTAGCAAAGCTCGACGCCTCGGACATTGCCGCGTCGGATGTCACCGGCGGGTATCTCTTCAAAATCGATCCGCCGGAATCCGATGAATATTCCTGGCGGACAAACCGCGGACTCCCCCTTGCCAACGATGGTTGCATGATGGTCATCCACCGGCCAAAGCTCGATTCGCTGCCCACCGCGCAATCGGCCTATTTCAGGAATTACTTCCAACAATTCGAGGATACCGTGTTCAACGAGGCATCCGCCAACTTCCCAACCCGCAACTACCGCAACTA
>CAXTTX010000081.1:0-15099 GCA_964247045.1 uncultured Verrucomicrobiales bacterium
CCACACCAGGTGGCTCACATCCCACTCCAGCGGCGCCGATCCACCCTGATAGAACCACGGCAACTCCCGCGTCGGGATCTGCCGCACGAAACGATCCTGGTCGAACGGAATCGAGCGCAACCCCGTCGTCGATGCCGATTCCGTCCTCACCGCATGCCCTGTATAGAGCGGTGCCGCGCGATCAAAACTCTCGCTGCCCTGTTGCACCCGCACCTCACCGCGGAAAACACCCACCTCCGCCGGCCCCTTGCCCTTCGGTGCGGAAATCGCGAACTCCGTGCCCAGGTCCACCACCTTCCCATTCGGATACTCGACGACAAATCCCTCCGCACCCGGCGGCACCTCCGCCACCAGCCTGCCGTATTGCAAGCGTCCCGCGTTCGGCCCCGTCACTTCATAAGATGCTGGCCCCTCGATCAGCACCCGCGTGCCCGAGTGGTGCGTCAACTCCGCCAACCCTGCTGAAAACGAAAGCACGCTGCCAGACCCCAGCGCGTCTCGCGACGTCGCGGACTTCCCGCTCCACACGATCCCCACCTCGTTGGTCAACCGGGCGCTGCCGTTCTTCACGTTCTTCACCACCGTCGGTACCTCCGCCTTCTTGTAAACCAGGGAAGCAACCACCGCGCCTAACAAAACAACCGCCGCTGCCGCCATCCACCCGCGCGACACCTGCCGGTGAATTCGCGGCACCTCCTCCAGCGTATGCGCGGAAGAAGGCGCGGAAGCGGAACACGCCTCCACCAGCAGGGCCTCTTGCGCCGCCAGCGCGAGATAGTAGTCCATCGCATTTTTGTCCTTCTCCATCATTTCCTCGAGGCGCGCGACTTCCGTGCGCGACAGCGTGCCATCGAGCATTCCGTCCACCAGACGCCTCAGTTCCGTATCTGCCTGCCACTTGTTCATGATAATCCTTTGGAAATTTGTTTTTCGACACAGTGCCGCAGCGCCAGGCGCAGCCGGGAAATGATCTTGTGCATCGCGTTCGGCGCGAGGCCGTTCGCCTCCGCCAGTTCCGTCAGCGATCCTTGCCGGGAATACTTCCACTCCAGGATCCTGCGGTCCTGTGGTCGCGAGCGTTCCAGGCACTTGCGCAGCGCCGCCAGCCGCGCATCCGCTTCCGCCATCCGCTCCTCCGCGCGTTCGGAAAGTTGTTCCAGCAATGCCTCGCTGAAAACCACCCGCCCTTCCCTCGCCCGGTCACGGCGTGCCGCCATCACCTTGAACCACGCCACCCGCAGCGCCCACGCGCGGAAATTCGTGCCCTCCGTGAACTCCCCGCGCTGCTGCCACAGATACAGGTTCGTCTCCTGCACCAGGTCGTCCACACCGTCCGCTCCACCGAGCATCCCGGCGATGTATTCTTTGAGGGCCGCCTGGAGATCGCGGATCTGCATCGCGATCTCCGGGGACGAATCGTCGCCGTCGGGCATGTTTTTGGAGGTTCTGAAGTTCATGGGAAGTCGGCCTGTGGCGCGCGGGCGGATGCTGGCTTTATAGGTAATACCGCCACGCGGCGAACCCTGACACGAAAAATGCTTTCTTCGCGAATATGCTTTTTCTCGCACGAATGTGGCTCTTCGCTGGGCATGTTTTATCCGTGAAGTTATGAAAAATCCCCATCGCCCCGCCCTACTCTCCCTTTCTGCTGCCATTGCCATGGCCGCTCCCTGCCTGGCCCAGCGTGGACCGGTGCCCGGATTCAATACCTCCACGCCCTACCTCATCCACTACGGGAACTGGGACACCACCCTCGTGAACCAGGCCAGGACGAACTACAAGCTGGTCATCCTGCATCCCTCGGCCAGCAACATCACCCCCGCGAACATCCTCACCATTCGCCGCGGCCCGGACAATACCATCGGCACCTCGGATGACGTGAAGGTGCTCGCCTACATCTCGGTCGGCGAGGATGATCGCCCCGGCGCCCCCTTCGAGGGTGACGGCACGGGCCCCCGCATTGACCCCCGCGGCTCCTACTCCGCACCTCTGACCGATGGCATCAATCCGCTTGGCAATCCCTCGCCCGTTGGCACCGGTTACGCCTCTTATTACCTGGATGACAACAACTACGACGGCGCTCCGGATCAGAACAGCGTCTTCGGCGGCTTTTACGTGAATCCCGGCGACCCGGCTTGGTACGAAATCCTGAAAACCAAGACCAAGGCCGTTGATGAACGCGCTGGCATCCAGGAGCTCCTCTCCACCACCTACGGTGCCGGCTACGGCTGCGACGGACTCTTCATGGACACCCTCGACACCCCCGCGCCTAACAGCTTCGGCGCGACCCAGTTCGAGTGGACCTCCAAGGCCTACCGCGACTTGGTGAAACACATCAGCGATGACAATCCCACCAAGCTCCTCCTCGCGAACCGCGGCGTCTTCTTCTACAACCCGAACCTCAAGCCCTACGCATACACGCTCCGCCCCTACATCAACCTGCTGATGTTCGAGAGCTACTACACGGATAGTAGCGGCTCCGGCGTCGCCACCGCCTTCTTCGACGATAACAAGTTCAACTACGCGCCGAAGGTCAATGCCGAGGCGAACCGCCCGGATGGCTTCACCGTCATCAGCCTCGGCTACACCACCCCCGGTGAATCTCCCGCCCTCGTCACCCAGGACTTCATCGAGTCCCAGCGCGTGCAGGGCTGGATGCTCTATCGCACCAATCCCTCGCTCGACGCGCTGCCCTTCAACACCCAGGCCGCCACCTGGAACGCTGCGAATCCTGACACCGTCCCGCCTGTCTGGGTCAGCACCGCCGCCTCCGGTGCGGATTCGGATCCCGGCACCGGCGGCAACCAGCCGCCTGCCCCGCGCGTCGGCGTGCAACAACTCGTCCCCAACGATGGCTCCGTCACGCTCCGCTGGGATGTCGCCTCGGACCAGACCGGCCCGGTGAAATACAACGTCTATTACACCAGCGCCCCGACCCTCGACTTCGGCACCGCCACCAAGCTCCCCAACGTCGTCACCTCCATTCCGGACAACTACAAGACCGGCGCCGGCAGCGGGAAATTCCCCTATCAGTTCACCGTCACCGGCCTGGCGAACGGCACCGCCTATCGCTTCGCGGTTCGCGCGGAAGACGCCCTCGCCCATGAGGACACCAATACCGTCGTCCTCACCGCCACACCGCAGGCCGCCACTCCCAATGTCACCGCCTACCGGGGCATCACCATCGACGGCGCTTTCACCGATTGGGACGACATCCCCGTCATTTCCACCGATCCCGTGGACGGCACCACCGTGGACTTCGCGAATGTCCGCGTTGCGAATGATGAAAACTACCTCTACGTCCGCTTCACCCTCCACAACTCCGCCTCCCCCTTCAGCGACTTCAACTCCCACTTGTTCCTCGATACCGATAACAACCCCGCCACCGGTCTTCCCGTCTCCGGTGCCGGCATCGGCTCCGAGGTCATGATCGAAACCGGCTCCGGCTACGACCAGCGCGGCGGCGGTTTCAATGAGGGTGCCGTCAATGGGATCAACTGGTCCATCTCGCCCGCCGGTCCTTCCACGGACTTCGAGTTGCGCGTCTCGCGTGCCGCTGTTTTCGCCACCGGCGGAGCCTCCATCTTCCCCGGCAATACCATCCGCCTCGCCCTTCAGGACAACAGCGGTGACACCACCGCCGGCATCCAGTTCAGCTTCGCTCCCGTTCCTTCCAACTACGCGCTGATCACGGTCGATGGCAACCTCGCCGATTGGACCGACATCCCCGCCACCCGTCTCGATCCCTCCGCCGATGGTATCCCGGATGTCGTCTCCATGAAGGTCGCCAATGATGCCGACTACCTTTACGTCCTGCTGGAGTACAGCGGCGCGGCGGACGTCAACACCTTCAACGGCTCCCCAAGCATCTTCCTCTCCTTGGACAATGATGCGAATACCGCCACCGGCTTCAATGTTTACGGTCTCGGCCGCATCGGTGCCGAGGTGAGCTGGCAGAATGATTTCCCCTTCGCCCAGGACGCCGCGAACTACAACCGCGGCGCGGTCTTCACCAACGGTGCTGCGGGAATAGCTCCCTACAACACGAACACGACCTTCCAGGAATACCGCATTGCCCGCAATGCTACCTACACCATCGGCGGCGGCCCGGCCCAGCAGGTCTTCCCGAACAATCGCATCAAGCTCGCCATGTGGAGCGATAGCGGCATTGCCGTCGAGTTCGCCGGCGCTGCGGATTACGCCTTCGCCGCTGCCCCTCCTCCCGGAAATTTCGCCGCCATCACCATTGACGGTTCCTTCACCGATTGGTCCGCCATCCCCGTCCGTGCCACGCGCCCTTCCTCCGGCGCTCCCATGGATTGGGCCACGCTCAAGCTCGCGAATGACGGCCAGTACCTCTACGGCCGCTTCACCCTCCACACGGCACCGGCTTCCGCTCCCTTCTCCGAGTTCCAGACGAATCTTTTCCTGGATACGGATAACAATCCCGCCACCGGCTTCGTCCCCGGCGGGACCACCATCGGCTCCGCGCTGATGATCCAGGGCGGCACCGGCTACGACCAGCGTGCGGGCAACTTCAACGATGGCACCGCATCCGGTCTCGATTGGCTCATCGCCGGCTCCGGCACCGAGTGGGAGTTCCGCGTTTCCCGCACCGCTGCCTATGCGGATTCCGCGCCGGTCTTCCCGGCCGGCACCCTCCGTCTCGTCATGCAGGACGATCGCCCCGCGGCTCCAGGTGCCCTCCTTATCCCCGCCGGTGTTCCCTACACCTTCCAGACGAATGGTAGCGTCACCGCCTATCAGGCATGGCGCACTGCCAACTTCACCCCCACCGAACTCGGCAATGCCGCCCTCAGCGGCAGCACCGCGGACTTCGACAAGGATGGCATCTCCAACCTCATGGAGTTCGCCCTCGGCCTCCTGCCGAAGACTCCGGATGCTGCCGGCCTTCCCGCCGGCCTCGTGAAAACCTTCGGTGCGGACCGCGCCCTCACCTTCACCTACACCCACCGCCCCGCCGGCGATGGCGTTACCTACCTGCCCGAAACTTCCTCCAATCTCACCACTTGGAATGGCGACCAATCCCAGTTCACCACCGTCACCACCACCCCGCTCGCGGGTGGTATCGAGCGCGTGGAAATCCGTCTCAACGCCACCGTCCCCGCCAGCCCGAAGTTCGTCCGCCTCAGGACCGTCCTGGCCCCCTGATCCCACCCATCCATCCATCCCCCGCCTCCCACACCACACACACACATCATGAAATTCGCACTCATCATCCCCATCCTGGCCATCACCTCCGCCCACGGAGCCTCCTTGATGACCCTGTCAAATCCAGTCGCCGACGGTGCCATCAACACCGGCGCCGGCAACAACGACCGCAGTGACTGGGCACCCACGGTCGCTTTCCCGACAGACCCGAACGAAGGTGCCGCCACCGACTTCCAATCCATCACCGTCGCCCACGATTCGAACTACTTTTACATCCGCGAGCAGATGAATGCCACCGCCGCCGGCGGCTTCTTTTCCGGCTCTCAGCTCATGTTTTTCGATACCGACCAGAACCGTTCCGTTGGCTACACCGGCCCCTTGGGTGCCTATGCCATCGGCGCGGAGTATCTCTTGGAAGGAACCAGCCTCTTCGCCTTCACCGGTGGCGTCAATCAAACCGCCTTCTCATGGAACTATATTGGCTCCGTCACCTATGATGACTTCCCCCTCAACGACCACGAGCTCTCATTCTCCATGAGCCTCTTCGGCTCACCCGTTGCCTTCGATTTCATGGCCGCCTCCGACTACTACGGCGGCGACGTCTACGAGGACACCGCCATGACCGGCGCCACCGGCGGCTACTACACCTACACCACCGTCCCCGAGACCGGGGCAACCCTCCTCGGCGGCATCGGCGTCCTCTGCCTCCTCGGCCGCCGCTCCAAATCCCGATCCCATTCCTGAAATGACCATGAACCGGTTCCCATCCATCCGCCCCCGTGGACAACGGGGCTTCACCCTCATCGAGATTCTCGTCTGCGTCACCATCATCATCGTCCTCGCGGTGGTGGTCGTGGTCGGCGCGAGCAAATGGCGGAGAAGTTCCCAAGCCGCCGCCAGCATCTCCAAGCTCCGCGACATCGGCGTCTCCATTGTCGCCTATTCCGTGGACAAGAACGAGTTTCCTGTCTGGTGCGACGAGCGGGACGGAGAAACGAAATACTGGTGGAAACTCATCCAGGACGCGGAAGGAAACAACGATCCAATGCGTTTCCACAGCCCCGGCGACAAGGGCTTCGATCCCACATCGGACACCACCATCGCGCAGACCATTTCCTATGGTTACAACTATATTGCGATGGGACGCAGTAAGGGAGGTTCCAAATATCGCGACCATGTCTTGAAGCCATCGAACTTTTCGGAACCTTCCAAAATCCTCATGATCGCCGATGGGCCTGCCGTGAACTGCTACGGCATGATCGATGGCTACGACCACAAGCCCGATCCCCTTCGCTATAACGGCAAGGCCGCCGCGGCAATCTTCGACGGTTCCGTCCGCCTCATGGACACCCCGAAGGAGTTCCAGCCCGACTCGAAATGGTTCATCCCCATCAAACAGCTCATCCCCAACTAGCCTGAACGGCTTATCCTATCTCCTTCTTCCTTTGCGCCCCCTTCGCGACCTTTGCCGTAAACTTTTTCTCTCTCTCTCTTCGCTGCTCACTGCTCACTGCTCACTCGGCCCTCTCTCCTCTCCATTTCGAATTTAATACTTAAGATTTAGTGCTTTCCTCACCCACTCTCTTGGTCCTCGCCGCCGGCATGGGCAGCCGTTACGGCGGCCTCAAGCAAATCGACCCCATGGGGCCGGACGGGGAGACCGTTCTCGACTACTCCGTCTACGACGCCATCCGCGCCGGCTTCGGCCGCGTGGTTTTCATCATCCGTGAGGACTTCGCCGATGCCTTCAAGAAAGCCGTCGGCACCCGCTTCACCGGAAAGATCGCCATCGACCACGTCTATCAGAAACTCGATGACCTCCCGGCGGGCTTCACCGTCCCCAAAGGCCGCGAACGTCCCTGGGGCACCGCCCACGCCATCCTTGCCGCCCGCCACACCGTCAAGGAACCCTTCGCCGTCATCAATGCGGACGACTTCTACGGCCGCGATGCCTACCAGCGCGCCGCGGATTTCCTCAACTCGCGCTCCGCGGACGACACCACCTCCGCCGCCATGGTCGCCTATTCCCTGGAAAACACCCTTTCCGACCACGGCCATGTCAACCGCGGCGTCTGCGAGCAGAATAGCCAAGGCCTCCTCACCGGCATCGAAGAGTACACCGAAATCAGCAGGGAAGCGGATGGCATCGTCCGTGGCAATGCCCTCGACGGCACCCGCCGCGAGATCGCCGCCAACTCCCCTGTTTCCATGAACTTCTGGGCCTTCGGCCCCGCCTTCTTCGGCCAACTCGAAACCGCCTTCACAGACTTCATGGCCGGGTCCGGCATCGCCCTCAAACAGGAGTGCTACATCCCCACCGTCATCGACGACCTCATCGCCGCCAACGACCTCGCCTGCCAGGTCCTCAAAACCACCAGCCCCTGGTTCGGCGTCACCTACCCCGGCGACAAACCCTTCGTCATGCAGTCCATCCACTCCCTCATCGCCGCCTCCCAATATCCCGCCACCCTCTCCTAACAAGCCCTTGGAACCCACGCCCGTTTGCTAGTTCAAACTTGCTCCTCCTCTTCGGTTTCTTTTCTTCCCTGAAAACTGAAAACTGAAAACTAGCAAACTTCCACCCCGCTCACTCGGCACTTAATCTCATGTCCACCCCACCCGCTCTCCCCGACCTCGCCGCCGTCGCCAAACTCTTCGACATGCGCTCGGACTTCGTCCACGGCCATCCCTACGGCTCGGGCCATATCAATGACACCTACTGCGCCACCTTCGACCAGGCCGGCACCCGCATCCGCTACATCCTCCAGCGCATCAATACCAACGTCTTCAAGACCCCTTTCCACCTGATGGAAAACATCGGCCGGGTCACCCGCCACTCGCTGGAGCGTCTCCAGGCCGAAAACCACCCCGAGGCCTACCGCCGCACCCTCACCTGCATCCCCGCCGAAGACGGCCGCCCCTGTGCCACCGATGCCGATGCCAACGTCTGGCGCGTCTATCCCTTCATCGAACGCGCGCGTGGCTATGACGAGATCGAGACCAACCATCAGGCCTTGCAGGCGGCTCGCGCGTTCGGAAACTTCCAGAAACTCGCCGCGGACCTCGGTGGCGGCCGCCTCCACGAAACCATCCCGGATTTCCACAACACCCCGAAACGGCTGGAAGCCCTGGTCAACGCCATCACCGCGGACACCGCCGGCCGCGCCTCCACCGTCCGCACCGAGATCGACTTCGTCCTCACCCGCGCCGAAGACTGCTCGCGTGTCACAGACCGCATTGCCTCCGGCGAAATCCCGGAACGCGTCACCCACAACGACACCAAGCTTAACAACGTCCTCCTCGACGATGTCACCGCCGAAGGCGTTTGCGTCATCGACCTGGACACCACTATGCCCGGCTCCGCCCTCTATGACTTCGGCGACATGGTCCGCACCGCCACCCCTTCCGCCCGTGAGGACTCGACCGACATCGCGAAACTCGACGTCCGCCTCGACCGCTTTGAGGCTCTCGTGAACGGCTATCTCGAAACCGCTGGCTCCTTCCTCAACGAAGCCGAAATCGATCACCTCGCCTTCTCCGGCAAACTCCTCACCCTCGAGTGCGGCATCCGTTTCCTGACAGATTACCTCCAGGGCGACGTGTATTTCAAAATCAAGCACCCCGCGCACAACCTCGACCGCTGCCGCAACCAGTTCGCCTTCGTCACCGCCATCGAGCGGAACCTTCCCCGCATGGAAGAGATCGTCGCTAACCACGCCTGCCAATCGATATGAAAATCCTCGTCACTGGCGGCTCCGGCTTCATCGGCTCCCACATCGTCGAGCACTATCAGGACCTCGCCGAAGAAATCCGCGTCCTCGACAACCTCCGCACCGGCTACCGCCACAACCTCGATGGCCTGCGCCACACCTTCATCGAAGGTTCCATCACCGACCGCGCGTTGGTCAAGAAAGCCGTCGAAGGCGTGGACATGATCTTCCACCTTGCCGCCCTCGTCAGCGTCCCCGAGTCCATGGAAAAACCCGGCCTGTGCGTCGACATCAACGTCCACGGCCTCCTCCACGTTTTGGAAGAAGCCTCCGCCGCCGGCGTTCGTAAACTCGTCTTCGCCTCCTCCGCCGCGGTCTATGGCGACAACCCCACGGTCCCCAAGCTCGAGGAAATGCTCCCCGAACCCCGCAGCCCCTACGCCATCACCAAGCTCGATGGCGAACACTACCTCGCCATGTTCCAGCGCGAGGGCCTGCTCGAAACCGCCGCAATCCGCTTCTTCAACGTCTTCGGTCCCCGCCAGGACCCCAAGGGTGCCTATGCCGCCGCCGTCCCCATCTTCATCGAAAAGGCCGTCCTCGGCGAGGACATCACCCTCCATGGCGATGGCGGCCAGACCCGCGACTTCATCTACGTGAAGGACATCGTCGGCGCCCTCGCCTTCGCCGCCGGAACCCCCGGCGTCACCGGCGTCTTCAATGCCGGCTACGGCGGCCAGATCACCATCCTCAACCTCGCCGAACAAATCATCTCCGCCGCAGGCTCCTCCTCAAAAATCATCCACGCCCCCGCCCGTGCCGGCGACGTCCGCCACTCGCGCGCTAGCTCCGACAAACTCCGCGCCGCCGGCTGGCACCCTAATCACACCCTCGACGACGCCCTCGCCGCCACCCTCCTCTTCTTCAAAAACAAACTCTCGGGTTGTAGCGGCGGTCTATGACCGCCGCTGGCTGATAGCCTCACCTCTCTCACGTCTGCCATCGCCGCTCCGCGGCCCAATCCCCGCACCTTCATCAGTTTCAACCCCGGTCTTTCTTCCTGAAAACTGAACACTAGAAAACTTTCTCCTGCATGACTCCCGACCCAACGAACCCAACCCCGCGCCGCAGCTTCCTCAAGGCCTTCGGTGGCTTCTCCACCTTGCTGCCCACTCTCGCCGGTGCCGCCTCATCTCCTGTTCCCACCGCGACAGCCTCTTCCACATCCACCCCATCCCGCCCCTCCGGCTCCAAGTACATGGGTGGCCACGCCGCGCCCAAGCTCGACAAGGTTCGCGTCGCCATCATCGGCACCGGTGCCCGCGGTTCCGGCCACGCCCCCATGATCGCCAGCATCGACGGCGTCGATTTCGTCGCCATCTGTGACACCGTGCCGGAACGCGCCAACAAGGCCGCCGCCGCCGTCAGTGCCCACGGTCACAAGCCCGCCATCTACACCGGCTCCGACACCGCCTGGGAAAAGATGCTGGCGGAAGTCCGTCCCGACGCCGTCTTCATCGTCACGCCCTGGCATGAGCACGCCCGCATGTGCATCGCCGCCATGAAGTCCGGTGCCCACGCCTTCTGCGAGGTCCCCATCGCCACCACCGTCAAGGAGATGTGGGACATCATCGACACCTCGGAGGCCACCGGCCGCCACTGCATGATGATGGAAAACGTCAACTACGGTCGTGAGGAACTCCTCTACCTGAACATGGTCCGCCAAGGTGCCATCGGTGAACTCCTTCACGGCGAGGCCGCCTACATCCACGAACTCCGGTCCCAGATGGAGAATGGCGACAGCACCGGCTCCTGGCGCACCTTTGAATACGCGAACCGCAACGGGAATCTCTACCCCACCCACGGCCTCGGCCCCGTCGCGCAATACATGAACCTCGCCCGCACCGAGGACAACTTCCGCCGCCTTGTCTCCTTCTCCTCTCCCGCCAAAGGCCGCGCCCTCTACGCCGCGAAATCCAACAAGCTCACCAACCCGGAATTCAAGAAACTCGACTTCAAGGGCGGCGACATCAGCACCACCATTGTCCGCACCACCCTGGGCCGCACCATCATGGTCCAGTGGGACGAAACCTCGCCCCGACCCTACACCCGCCACAACCTCATCCAGGGCACCGCCGGAACCCTCGCCGGATTCCCCAACCGCATCGCCATCCAGGGCATCACCAAGACCTACCATGAATGGGCCGAAGGTGAGGAATTCGAGGCCATCGCCGCCAAATACGAGCACCCCCTCTTCAAACGCATGGGCACCCTCGCCACCAAGATGGGCGGTCACGGCGGCATGGACTTCCTCATGCTCTTCCGCATCATCGAGTGCCTCCGCACCGGCGAGCCTCTCGACCAGAACGTCTACGAGGGCTGTTTCTGGTCCGCCGTCGCCCCCCTCAGCGAGCAGTCCGTCAAAGAAGACGGCACCCCTCAGGACTTCCCCGACTTCACCCGCGGCGACTGGATCAAAACCGCCCCCCTCTCCATCATTTCCTGATAACGGTTCCTCTCCTCGGATCATTGATCACTTGGCACTCTCTTCACACGGCACTTCAACCACCCTTCGATGAATCCCTCCACCGCCAAATCCGGCTACAACCGCTTCCTCCTCCTCGTCGCGGGCCTTGGCGGCCTCCTTTACGGCATCGACATCGGCATCATCGATCCAGCCCTGGGCTACCTCGGCAAGACCATCTCAATGACGGAGGAAAACAAGTCGGTCATCGTCGCCGCCGTCCTCGGTGGATCGATGTTCGCCTCGGTCATCGCCGGCTTCTTCGCGGACCTGCTGGGCCGCAAGCTGATGATGATCATCAGCGCCGTGATGTTCGTCGCCAGCGTCGCCATTATCTTCACCTCGCAAACCTACGTGCCCCTCCTCATGGGCCGGATTCTCCAAGGCATGAGCGGCGGCGTCATCGCCGTCGTGGTCCCGCTCTACCTCGCCGAGTGCCTCACCGCCGATACCCGCGGCAAGGGCACCTCCATCTTCCAGTTCATGCTCACCTTCGGTATCGTCGTGGCCGCCTTCGTCGGGGACCACTACACGAAAAACGCCGAGACCGCCATCCAGCTCGCCGCTGGCAATGAAACCGCCATCCTCGCCGCCGCCAACCACGCCTGGCGCGGCATGTTCCTCTCCGTCATCTACCCCGGCATCCTCTTCCTGTTAGGCTGCTTCTTCATCGCGGAGTCCCCCCGCTGGCTCTACCGCAAGGGCAAAAAGGACCAGGCCCGGACCGCCCTCGCCCGCTCCCGCGGCACCGCCGACCTCGATATCGAACTCGCGGAAATGGAAACCGCCCTCGCCCACGAGCACGCCCGGCCGAAGATGAGCTTCGCCGAGTCCTTCGGCGAGATCTTCACCCGCCGCCAGTACGTCATCCCCTTCATCCTCGCCTGCGTCATCCTAGGCTGCAACCAGGCCACCGGCATCAACTCGGTCCTCGGCTTCATGACCACCATCCTCCAGCAGGCCGGCCTCAATGCCGCCGCCGCCTCCCAGAGCGGCCTCTGGATCAAGATCCTCAACTGTGTCATGACCGTCATCGCCGTCATGCTCGTCGACCGCAAGGGCCGCAAGTTCCTCCTCAAGCTCGGCACTGGCGGCATCATCATCTCCCTTCTCGCCGGCTCCGCCGCCTTCTGGTCCTTCGAATCCAAGCGCGTCGACGTCGCCCAAAAAATCGAAACCCTCGTCGTCGCCAACGAACTGAAACTCGACCTCTCCACCGCCGACCTCGGCACCCCGGCCGACCCCGTCCAGATCTCCATCCTCTACGCCTACGGCGAAAAACAGGGTATCGCCGTCGGCCTCAGCAACGATCCCAAGACCCGCCAGATAGCCATCTCCCCCTCCAAGGACGAAACCGGCAAACCCCTCAAGATCCTCCGCGCCAACCTCGGCCCCGTCCCCACCCAAACCACCGGTATCATCGTCTCCATCTGCCTCGCCGCCTTCATCACCTTCTACTCCGTCGGTCCCGGCGTCTGCGTCTGGCTCGCCCTCTCCGAGCTCATGCCCACCCGCATCCGCTCCGTCGGCATGGGCGTCGCCCTCCTCGTCAACCAGGGCGTCTCCACCTCCATCGCCGCCTTCTTCCTCCCCATCGTCGGCAACCATGGCTATTTCGCCATGTTCGCCTTCTGGGCCGCCTGCACCGTCATCTATTTCATCACCGCCGCCTTCTTCCTCCCCGAAACCAAGGGCAAGACCCTCGAGGAGATCGAAGAGCACTTCCTTCCCAAAAAACCCGCCTAACACCGTCTTTTTCACCGAGATGTCCCGTCCCCTGAAACTCGCCATCCCCGCCCCGCTCGACCCCGGCTTCCTCCCGGCCGTCATCTTCAACCGCGATTACCTCGCCCGCGCCGCCGCCTCCGGCACCGCCGTCCCCCTCATCCTCGGCCTCGAACGCGAAAACGGCCTCCTCTCGAAATACGAAACCAGCGTATTTCTCATGTGCGACGCCGACACCCTCCTCTACGTCGACCGCCTCGTGAAATTCCTCCTATGGGCCCGCGGCGGCTGGAAACTCCACGTCAGCGGCCCGAAAGCCATCGGCGATTACATCCGCAAGACCTACTCCACCCGCGGGGCCCGCAAGTTCGACTGCAAGATGATGGAACTCGCCTATGGCAGGAAATTCGAAGTCGCCCTGACCTCGAAAATCCCACCTGCCCGCGATATGGAAGTCCCCGCCGGTGGCCACCTCAAGGGTCACCGCATTGGCTTCGACCTCGGCGCCAGCGACCACAAAGTCTCCGCCGTGATCGATGGCGAGGCCGTCTTCACCGAGGAAGTCCCATGGGATCCAAAAATCCAGGCGAATCCGGGATACCATTATCACAACATCTCCGCTGCCCTCCACCGCGCCGCCGCCCACATGCCCCGCGTCGACGCCATCGGCGGCAGTTCCGCCGGCATTATCGTGGACAACGAGATCCGCGTTGCCTCGCTCCTGCGCGCCATCCCGCCGAAACTCTTCGCCACCGCCGCCGCCGTCTTCAAGCGCGTCCAAAAGGATTGGAATGTCCCGCTGGTCGTGATGAACGACGGCGATGTCACCGCGCTGGCTGGCGCCTTGTCCTTGCGGAAGACCGGCATGCTCGGCCTTGCCATGGGTTCCAGCGAAGCCGCCGGCTTCATGGACAAACAGGGGCGCATCCTTGGCTGGCTCAACGAACTCGCCTTCGCGCCTGCCGATTATAATCCGAAAGCCGCCACCTGCGAATGGTCCGGTGATACCGGTGTCGGTGCGCTGTATTTTTCCCAACAAGCGGTCTCAAAACTCCTCCCTGCCGCGAAGATCAAACTGCCGCCAAAGATGGGGCTGCCCGAGCGCCTTGTCGAAGTCCAGAAACTCATGGCCGCCGGTGACCCGCGCGCCGCGAAGATCTACGAAACCATCGGCGTCTATCTGGGATACACGCTTCCCCTTTACCTGGAATTCTACGATTACTCCAGCGTGCTCGTCCTTGGTCGCGTGACAACCGGCCAGGGCGGAGACATTGTGATCTCAAAAGCCAACGAAGTCTTGAAACAGGAATTCCCCGAAATCGCCGCGAAGATTGCCATCCACGTGCCCGACGAAAAGAGCCGCCGCGTTGGCCAGGCCGTCGCAGCCGCCAGTCTCCCCTCCATCCGCACCCGCAAGTGACTTCATGAAACTCCACCAGCCCCGCGCGGGGATCTTCATTCCCGATGGCACTCCCGTCGCCGCCGCCTTGGCGCGAATCACCCATCTCGGGATCGGCGCGCATCAGGACGATCTCGAGTTCATGGCCTTCCACGGCATCCTCGAATGCTATCAGAAATCGGACCAATGGTTTGGTGGTGTTACCTGCACCAATGGCGCGGGCAGTTCCCGCACCGGCCCTTACGCCTCCTTCACCGACGAACACATGAGGGAGATTCGCCGACAGGAACAGGAAAAGGCCGCCACGGTCGGCGACTACGGAGCGATTATCCAGCTCGACTATCCCAGCAGCGCGGTGAAGAGCGCCAGCGATGACAGCCTGAAAAACGATCTGTTGGAAATTTTCACCTCCACCCGTCCGGAGGTCGTCTACACCCACAACCCCGCCGACAAGCACGACACACACATCGGCGTCACCATCGCCGCCCTGCAGGCGATGCGCGAGATGCCAAAAGCCGAACGCCCCACCCGCGTCATCGGCTGCGAGGTCTAGCGCAATCTCGATTGGC
>CAXTTX010000082.1:0-770 GCA_964247045.1 uncultured Verrucomicrobiales bacterium
CATTTGTTGTCATTTGCCCCTCCCACCCCCCCAGCCCGCGGCGCCTCGTTTCCCTCAACCGATTGACAACCCGAACCTTGCGCGGATTTCTGACATTTCCCCCGTCTTCCCAGCCCGACGCCCAAATCGACAAAAAACGACAAAATCAGTGCTCCAAAGTGCACCAAACGACAAAAGACGACAAATTTCTCCCCATTTTTGACGCCAAAATGCTCCAAAATCCCGCTTCCCGGCGGGCATCACCCGGCTCCTCAACCCTCTTGGGACCCCTCTCAGCCCCTCGCTTCCACCGCCTTGTACGCCCGCAGCGTCTCCCCGGTATAAATCTGCCTCGGACGCGAGATCCGGCTATCCGGATCATCCATCACCTCCTTGTAGTTCGCCACCCATCCCGGCATCCGGCCGATCGCGAACATCACCGTGAACATGTCCATCGGAATCCCAATCGCGCGCATGATGATGCCGCTGTAGAAATCGACGTTCGGATAGAGTTTCCGCGAGACGAAGTAATCGTCGTTCAGCGCCA
The DNA here is from genome assembly GCA_964247045.1 of uncultured Verrucomicrobiales bacterium. Lineage (GTDB taxonomy): Bacteria > Verrucomicrobiota > Verrucomicrobiia > Verrucomicrobiales > Akkermansiaceae > Luteolibacter. The sequence goes on from CAXTTX010000082.1 coordinate 527, forward strand.
CCTCCTCCAGCTTCTTCGCGATGTCCAGCAGCGGATCGGACTTGTGGAGTTGCGAAAGCACCTTGTCGCACTGCTCCTTGATGATCACCGCGCGCGGGTCGAAACTCTTGTAAACCCGGTGGCCGAAGCCCATCAGGCGGCGGTTGCCCACCTTGTTCTTCACCTGGTCGAGGAATTTGGAACCGTCGTCACCCTCGGCATGGATCTCTTCCAGCATCTCAAGTACCGCTTGGTTGGCACCACC
>CAXTTX010000082.1:780-5400 GCA_964247045.1 uncultured Verrucomicrobiales bacterium
GCGCACACACGCCTGCGGAGGCGGAGGCGAAGACGTTCGCCTTGCTGGAGGCCACCATCCGCACCGTGGAGGTCGAACAGTTCTGCTCGTGGTCAGCGTGGAGCAGGAAAATCAGATCCAGCGCGCGGACGACCTCCGGGTTCAACTCGAAGTCTTCCCCTGGCATCGAGAACATCATGTGCAGGAAGTTCTCCGTGTATTTCAGGCCGCTCTTCGGATAGCTCGGCGGCAGTCCGTGGGCCTGGCGGTAGGAACTGGTGGCGATGGTGCGGACTTGCGAAATCAATCTCGCCGCCTGGACGGGGAAAGCGTCCTTCGCGCTCTTCCCCACCGTCTTCGGATTCGGGTAGGAAGAGGAAGCGTGGATCATCGCGGAGAGGATCGACATCGGGTGCGCGGACGGAGGAAAGGCACCAAAGTGGAACCTCATGTCCGCATGCAGAAGCTGGTTATCCGTGAGCAGCTCCGAAAAACTGGCCAGCTCCGCCGCCGTGGGAAGCTCCCCGTAAATCAGCAGGTAGGCGGTCTCGACGAAAGTGCTCTTCTTCGCGAGTTCCGCGATGTCATAGCCGCGGTATTGGAGAATCCCTTTTTCCCCGTCGATGAAAGTGATCGCGCTCTTGCAGGCCCCGGTGTTGCCGTAGCCGGGATCCAGGGTGATGCAGCCGGTCTTGGCACGGAGGGCACTGATATCGATCCCGGTTTCGTTCTCAGTTCCCGTGATGGTCGGCAACTCCAGGGATTTGCCGTCGATGATCAATTCCGCTTTTCCGTTCATGCGGCGGCATCCTAGACCGCAACTTTTCCGTTACGCCAGCACTCAATAGCGGGAAATCCTGAAAATTCCCGACTCACTCGCCCGCATCCGGATAGGAACCCAGCAGTTTCACCAGCGAGCAGTGTTTGCCCAGTTCCTCAAGCGCTTCCGACACCTTCACGTCCTCGCAATGACCCGACAAATCGACGTAAAAGATGTATTCCCAGTCCTTTCGCTTGGACGGCCGGGACTCGATCTTGGACAGGTTGATGTGGAACTGGTCGAAGGCCTGCAGCGCCTTCACCAGCGACCCGGGCCGGTCATGGATCGCGAACAGGATCGAGGTTCGGTCCTTCCCGGTCGGCGGGCAGGTTTTCTCGCCGATGACGAGGAAGCGGGTGGTGTTGGTCGCCCGGTCCTGGATGGATTCCTCCAGCAGCGGCAGGCCGTACATTTCCGCCGCCAGCGGGCCACCCAGCGCGGCCGCCCCTTGCGAGGCCTGGTCCCGGGCAATCTGCGCCGCCTTGGTGGTCGAGGAGACTTCCACCAGATCCGCTTCCGGGAAATTGCGCAAAATCCAGCTCCGGCACTGGCCGAAGACCTGCGGGTGCGAGTAGAGTGTCTTGATCTGCTCGCGCGGGATGGACGCCATCAGGCCGTTTTCGATGCGCAGCAGGATCTGGGCACAGATGTGCAGCGGCGAATCCACGAAGAGATCGAGCGTGTGGGAAACCGCTCCCTCGGTCGAGTTTTCAATCGGCACCACCCCGTAGCTGGCGGCCCGGCGGGCCACCTGGTCGAAGACATCCGAAAAGTTAGGCTGTGCGGAGTAATTCACCGAGTGGCCGAATTTCTTGATCGCCGCCTGATGTGTCCAGGTTCCCTCCGGTCCGAGGTAGGCGATGGTCAGATCATCCTCCAGCGCCAGCGCCGCGGACATGATTTCCCGATAGATCGCGCGGATCGATTTTTCCGGCAGGCGCCCTTGGTTCAGTTCGATCAGGCGGCGCAACAGCGCTTCCTCGCGCTCTGGCGCGTAGATTTGCAGGCCATCGCGTTTTTTCACGAGGCCGACCTCATGGACCAGGTCGGCGCGGCGGGATAGGAGGTCCAGCAGATCATGGTCGATGCTATCGATCTGCTGGCGGATATCGTCGAGATTCACGTGGGAAGAAACAGGCTGTTAGTTTTCAGGAGAGGACTCGTCACCCGCCGCCGCGGCAGGTGCGCCCACCGAGGCGAGCGCAAGCTGTTGTCCCGGATCGGCGGCTGGAGGGGCCGCGGTTTCCGGTTCCGGCAGCTTCACCTTGCGCAGCTCCGAAGCGTTCGGCAGGTCGTCGATGGAGCGGATGCCAAAGTGTTCGAAGAAGAGATCGGTCGTTTCGTAGAGCAGGGGACGCCCTGGCAATTCCGCCCGCCCGCCGATGCGGATCAGGTCGCGGTCCAGCAGCTTCTGGATCATGCCGTCGCAGGCCACGCCCCGGACCGCCTCGATCGCCGCCTTGGTGATCGGCTGGCGGTAGGCGATGATCGCCAGGGTCTCCATGGCGGGACCGCTCATCCGCTCCGGCTTGCGGCCGGGGAAGAGTTGTCTCACGAATTCGCCAAATTCGATCCGCGTGAAGAGTTTCCATCCCTTCGGGCGCTCGATGATGACGAAGGACCGCTGGGTTTCTCCATACACCCGGTTGAGCCCGGCGATGGCCGCGCTGACTTCCTCGGGGGTAACCGCGCCGAGCGCCGTCAGCCAGTCGGGGAGGGGGGCGGCCTCCTTGCCTTCCTCCTTTTCCCGGACGGCCACGTCCTCCGCCTCGGCCACGCGGGCGCGGACCAGCCGGGCGATTTCCTCGGGCGGAAGGGGGTTCTGGGAGGCGATCAGAAGGGCTTCGACAATGGCGCTGAGCTGCATGGCGGGGCCGCACCTTAGGCAAGCGACCGGGCATTTCAAGCCTGCTGCTGAAACCCTTTGAATGACTTATTTTGTAAACCGTGAAGTTTCCGCTTGATGGACTGTGGATCACGGGCTAACCCACCGCGCTCGTCACGGTCCCGCCCTTCCATCCGGGACCGCACCGGTCACCTCTGAACCACCCGCATTTTTCCATTTCCCGCCCCATGGCCGCGAAGAAAACCACCTCCAAGACCGCCGCCCCCAAGGGTAAGGCAAAACCCGCAGCGAAAGCCGCCAAACCGGCCCCCGTTGCGAAGAAGCCTGCCGCCAAGGTGGCCAAGAAGGCCGCGGCCCCCGCGAAACCCGCACCCGCTCCCAAAAAGTCGGCCGCCCCGGTGAAAGCGGCCGCGCCGGCCAAAAAACCGGCCAAGCCGGTGGCACCCGCGTCTTCCAAGCCCGTCGAGAAGGCGGCGAAACCCGCCAAGGTGGATGCCGTGGTGCCTGCGAAAACCGTAGCCCCCGTGAAGGTGGCTCCGCCGCCCGCCAAACCCGCCGCCACCGTGGCGAAAAAGTCTTCCGTCGTGGACTTCCCCGCGCCTCCCGCGCCGGTGAAGCCTCCCTTCGTTCCGCCCAAGCCCGCCACTCCTGCCGGCCAGGACTCCGGTGCGAATGGTACCAACGGCGGCAGCCACAGCCCCGCCTTTATCCAAAAACAGCGCCAGCGCCTGCTGGATCTCCGGGATGAACTCGTCGATGCCGTCTCCGGAATGGCCCGGGACACCATCCGCAACGCCCCCGAGGGCTCTGAAGCCTCCGGCAGCGGCCAGCACCAGGGAGATGCCGGCAGCGACGCCTACGACCGCGATTTCGCCCTCTCCGTCCTCGCCAAGGAACAGGACGCCCTTTACGAGATCGAACAAGCCCTGCGCCGCATCCAGTCCGGCAGCTACGGCGTTTGCGAGATGTCCAGCCGCAAGATCCCCCAGGCCCGCCTGGAGGCCATTCCCTTCGCCCGTCTGACTGTCGAATGCCAGGCCCAGTGGGAGAAAGAATACGGCAACCGCCGCTTCCGCCCGTCCAATGAAGTCGGCTTCAGCGGCGGAAAATATGCCGAGGAAGAAGATTCCGAAACGGTTTCTCTTGACGAAGACGAAGATTAAAGCACCATCCGCCCCCCAAAGTTCTCTTACTCATGCCACGCGAGATTATCATCCTTGAATGCACCGAAGCGAAAGCCGAAGGGGTGCCCACATCCCGTTACGTCACCACGCGTAACAAGAAGAGCCTGCGCACTCCCGGCCGTCTTGAGAAAGTGAAGTTCAATCACTTCCTCAAGCGCCGCACCCTTCACCGCGAGCTCCGCTAACCGCAGAACCTTTTTTCACATGTCCGAGCCCAAAACAGTCCAGCGCCGTATCAATTTCCGCAAGGCGAACCGCATGATGCCGCGTCGCCGGCATGACATCCCGGCCGACCTCCTGGTCGCCACCAACCCGGAATTGCTCTGCAAGTTCACCACCGAGACGGGCAAGATCCTGCCGCGCCGCGTCACCGGCGTGTCCGCGAAACTCCACCGCCGGATCACCAACGCGATCAAACAATCGCGTGCGGTCAACCTGCTTCCGTAACGGAAAGCAAACCCTTGGTTTTCAATAAAGCCGGATCACGCGGGTGATCCGGCTTTTTCTTTTGCCCCGCAAAAACGGATAGAAGTTGCTTCGCAAACTTTTGCCTTGGAGCGCCCGTGGTGAGCTTCTACATTCCGCCCGGCGCAAGCCGTTACCCATGGCCAAGAAAGAGTTCACCATCCTAAACAAGCTCGGCATCCACGCGCGCCCCGCCGCTCAGTTCGTCAAAACGGCGAATCGTTTCCAATCGGATATCTCGGTCGAAAAGGATGGCGAGGAAGTCGATGGCAAAAGTATCATGGGTCTCATGATGCTCGCCGCCGGTCATGGCTCCGTGATTTCCG
>CAXTTX010000082.1:5410-15095 GCA_964247045.1 uncultured Verrucomicrobiales bacterium
AGGCGGCGATCGCGGCCGTCAGCGCCGATGGCTCCGATGCGGATGCCGCTCTGGACGCGATCGGGGACCTGATTACCCGCAAGTTCGAAGAGGACTGAGGCATCAGTGCCCTCAGGGCCAATGCCACGCGCGACGCCTTATTCCTCGTAGATCTCAAGCGGGAGTCCATCGGGATCGGCGAAAAATGTGAAGCGCCTTCCGGTCAATTCATCCACCCGGATGGGTTCCACCTGGACTCCGTGACGTTCCAGTTCGGCGACGTCAGCATCAATATCCGGAGTCTTGAAAGCCAGGTGCCGCAGTCCGCGGGCCTCCGGGTAGGAGGGTCTGGGCGGGGGACCGGGAAAGGAAAACAACTCGATCTGTACACCGCCGGGAACCTCGAGATCCAGCTTGTGGGAGTTCCGCTCCGACCGGTGCGTTTCGGCAATGATCCGGAAACCGAGGATTTCGGTGTAGAACCGCCTGGAGACCGGATAGTCCGAACAAATCACCGCCACATGGTGGACGCCCAAAAACCTCACGCGGATTTGGGTTTGATCACCTCCATGCAGCCCCATCCATCTGAACGGCCCTCGAAGGCCTGCGCCATCTCGTTCAACTCCGCTTCGGTTGCCGAGATCTCTTCCAGCGAGGGAACCATCCGCACTTGGATCGACGTGAGCCAGGCGAGACGCTCTTTCCAGAATTCATGCATACAGCGGCTGTAGCCTTTGGAAGTCGCCTCGGCAACAAAGGCGACCGCGTTTTCCTCGCTGGAAAACAGGTGCGTGAAGTCGATGTCACGGCTTTTGGAAAGGTCGTCCCCGTCGGCGGCCATCTTTGCCAAGACTTCCGCGTTTTCATTCCCGGAGAATTCCTCTTCTCCCGAGCCAAGCATGCGTTTGATCCAGCCCATTTGTTTTCTACCATTACCTTGTGGGAACAAGGGCACGGCGTCAAGGCAACAGCCGGTCTAACGACGGCCGAGCGAGGAGATCAACTGGCGGGCCTCGGGGTAGTCCGCGCGGATCTGAAGCGCGCGTGCCGCCGCTTCGATCGCCTCGTTCTTCTGGCCCAGTCGGGCATGGATCGTCGCCCGGGCGTAGGGGATGGTGGCATCCCCCGGATCGGCGGCTTCCGCCCGCTTCAGCGCTACGATGGCTTCAGCGGTCTGTCCCATTCCGTTCCTGGCGAGTCCCAGGTTGTACCAGGCCCGCGCGTAGCCCAGATCCAGCCGGACGGTTTTCTCGAACTCCGCGAGGGAGCCCTTCGTGTCGCCGGTTTCGTTGAGGGCCAGCGCCAGCTTGTAATGATACTCGGCGTTGTCGGGATCCAGCTCAATGGCTTTCCGCATTTCCGCCAAGGCGCCGAAGCTGTCTCCCGTGGTGCTGAGAAGCACCGCCAGGTCGTGGTGAAAGGGCGGGGAATTCGCGTCCATCGAGATTGCCTTCTGCATCTGGCGAATGGCGGCGGGATTGTCGCCCCGGACCATGGCGAACTGGCCAAGCTGCATCCGGCCCGTCGGTTGGTCGGCGTGCAGATCCAGCATGTGGACGAGTTCCTTCCCGGCCTTGGAATCCAGATCCAGCGTGGCGCATAGCGACCAGGCCGCCGAGATCCGGACGGAGCGCGAGACGTCGTTCAGCAAGGGCTGCAACGCGGAAACCACTTCCGTGTTGTTTTGCCTGGCCGGTGTGCCAAGCGCCCGGGCGGCGGTTTCTCGCACCATCGGATTGTCATCCTTCAGCCGGCCCATGATCGCCTTTGTCACCGTGGGATCGAGAACCCAGCGGGCCAGCAATTGACAGGCGGTCGCCCGCCAGGCGGGGATCGGCTCTTCAGTTAGAAGCTTCATCAGACCCTCGCGGGTGACCGGATCACCCTGCCGGGCACCGGCGACCAGCAGTGCGCGGCTGCGGGTATGGCGGTCCGGCTTTTCGCCGTAAAATGTCTTCGTCGCTTGGATCGCCCAATCCACGTCCTTGTCGGTATGGCAGCGGTTGCAGGCGTTCGGAACGTTGAAATCCTTTGTCAGCTTCGGATCGGGGATTGTGAACCCGTGGTCATGCCGCGGCTGGCGCTGCATGTAAACCGTCGTCGGCATGTGGCAGGAGATGCACTGGTTGCCCGTGCTTTCCGCCCCGTGGTGGCTGTGGGCCGTGGGATTGATGACCGGAGCCGTCGGAAAATCCGCGCGACCACCCGCATGGCAGTTCATGCAAAGCTGGTTTCCCGTGACGATGGTCTTTCCTGAGTGCGGCTCATGGCAGTCCGCGCACCGCACCCCCGCGTGGTGCATGCGGCTGGAGACAAAGGATGTGTATTCGTAGTCTTCCTCGTGGACCTGTCCGTCCGGATAGAAAGTTTCCGACTCGTCCGTCAGCGTCAGGCTGAAATGGTCGTGGAAAGGTTCCCCGGGAATCAGGTCGCCCGTCAGTTCTCCCCGACGCGCGTGGCAGGCCGCGCAGGTTTCCGTCACCTGGTCGCGGTTGAACCTGGTGATCGTCGGGTCCTTGGTCTTGTCCGCGCCGAGGGGTGGCTTTTCCTGCCAATGCACGTGTTCCTTCATCGGCCCGTGGCAGGCCTCGCAGCCCACGCTCATCTCCGCCATCGTGGTCTTGTAGCTGTTGGTCTGCGGATCGAAATTCTTCCGCAGGCGCGTGTTGTGGCAGGCCGCGCACATCGCGTTCCAGTTCATTCCCTGCCCGGTCCAGTGGCCCCAGTCGCCGGGTTCGCGCAGGTCGTCCCCATGGACGTTGAACCACTCGTTCTTATGCGGGTCGAGGGTCATGTCCATGGTCTGCAACCGCCCGCCCGGCCCCGGCACCAGGAACTGCCGCAGGGGATCTTCCCCGATCACCCGCACCGCCTGATAGGCGTGTTGCTTTTTGTCGGTTCCTTCCCGCAGGATTTTCGCCACCCCATCCGCATCCAGGAATGCCTTCGAGGTTGTCTTGCCCTGGACCAGCGTCTGCTCCGGGACGAAGGCCTTGTTGTCCTTCTCCTTCTTGAACGCGCGCTCGGCCAGGCCGTGCATGGAATGCTGCCAGTTTTCAAACTGCGCCGCGTGGCACTTCTTGCAACTTTCGGAACCGGAGTATTGCGCGTGGGTCTCGTCGTCCGGCGGGAGGATCGGCTTTTCCGCGGCGGCCTTTGCCACGGGTTTCCTTTCCTCCGGTTTTCCGGTCGTGAAATGGCGGATCGCCAAACCTGCCAGCAGGAGAACAAGACCACCGGTTGCGAAGCGGATGATGGTCTGTCCTTTTCTTGCCATGGTTATTTCCTCTTACGTTGGAGGAAAAGGTCAATTCCGTCAACGAGCGCGAGCCAGCTTGCCTCGATGATGTTTTCCGAAACCCCGACCGTGCCCCAGGCCGATTCGCCATCCGTGGAGACGATCAGCACGCGCGTCTTCGCCGCCGTGGCCTCGTGGCCGTCCAGGATGCGCACTTTGTAGTCCGCCAGCGAGACACCGGCGATTTCCGGATAGAAGGGGAGCAGCGCCTTGCGCAGCGCGAGGTCCAGCGCGTTGACCACACCGTGGCCTTCCGCGACGGTTAGTTCCGGCGTGCCTTCCACGGACAATTTCACCGTCGCCTCGCATACCGGCTGGTGGCCGTCGCGGTATTGGCGGAAACTGGTGTGATATTCGTTCAGCTCGAAAGGCTTCGCGTAGGTTCCGAGTTCGCGGCGGATCAGCAATTCCAGCGAACCGCCCGCGGCTTCGTAGGAATAGCCCTCGTTTTCCAGCTCCTTCACACGCTTCAGCACGGCCGCGGCCTGTGGCGAACCTTTCTCCAGCTTGATGCCGAGTTCCTCCGCCTTGATCAGGATGTTCGACTGGCCGCTCAACTCGGAAACCAGGATGTTCTGGGCATTGCCCACGCTGGTGGGGACGATATGCTCGTAGCTGCGGGCCAGCTTCTGCACCGCGTTCACGTGCATGCCGCCCTTGTGGGCGAAGGCCGTGCGGCCGACGAAGGCCGCGCGCGCGAAGTGCGGGTTGTTGGAAACGTCGTCCACGAAATAGGAGAGATCGCGGAGTTGTTCCAAGTGTGGCACCACCGGCAGGTTCATCTTCAACTGCAGGATCGGGATGACGGACGTGAGGTTGCAGTTGCCGGTCCGCTCGCCGTAGCCATTGATCGTTCCCTGGATCTGGATCGCACCCGCTTCTACCGCCGCGACCGCGTTGGCCACGGCCAATTCACAGTCGTTGTGGGTGTGGATGCCCACAGGCGTGTCGGGCAGGTGCTTCCGCACGGCTTGGGAAATTTCCGTCACCTCCGCCGGTAGGGTGCCGCCGTTGGTATCGCACAGCACGAGACAGGAGGCTCCGCCATCAGCCGCCGCTTTCAGCGTGGCAAGCGCGTGTTCCGGGGAGTCCTTGTAGCCGTCGAAAAAGTGCTCCGCATCATAGACCACCTCGCGGCCGTGCTTCACCAGGTGGGCGACGGTATCGCGGATCATCGCCCGGTTTTCCTCCACCGTGGTCCGGAGAACCTCGGTCACCTGGAGTTCCCAGCTTTTCCCGAAAATCGTCACCACCGGCGTCTCCGCCTCCAGCAGCAGGCGCACCTGTGGGTCATCCTCCACGGCCATGTCCGCCCGGCGGGTGGAACCGAAGGCCGCCAGCTTGGCGTGCTTCAGCTTCAGGTTCTTCGCCTCTTTGAAAAACTCGATGTCCTTCGGGTTGGAACCCGGCCAGCCGCCCTCGATGTAGTCGATGCCGAATTCATCCAGACGTTTGGCAATTCGCAGCTTGTCGAGGCCGGACAACTGGAAGCCTTCTCCCTGGGTGCCATCGCGCAGGGTCGTGTCGTAGAGAAATACAGGTTTGGTGCTCATCGGCAGGGGCACGGAGCCTAGGGCGCTGGAACCGAATGGGCAAGGGAGAAGCGGCGGGGGACGCGGGAGGAGATTTTCCCGCAAGTTTCCCGTCTGATGGACCAAAGCGGCCGGGAAATGATGCGTTGAGGGAGAGTTTCGCAGGCGTGTGCTATCGGCTCACTGCAGCAGTACTGGGATTCCCAAAATTTGAGCGGAGACCCCGTTTAAACCGCAGAAACCCCTGCCCATGGCCGCTAAAAAAAAATCCGCCAGTCCCCCCCCAAAGGGGGATATGGAGCCCTTCTTCGGCCTTCAGTATTCAGGCTACTGGAGCCGTTTTCAACCCATGTTTCATCCCAGCTTCTCAACTCGTTTCTTTCATCTCCGGATTCTTTTCCGGCTGGTCGCTTGCACTGGTCTTTCGGTCGCGTTCGTTTCCGCCCATCCTGAAGACTTCGATGTCGTTGTGTACGGTGGCACTTCCGGTGGCATCACCGCAGCGGTGCCGTGTGCAAAAATGGGGAAAAAGGTCGCGTTGGTCTCTCCCACGGTCCACCTTGGCGGGCTCACCACCAGCGGCCTGGGATGGACGGATCTGAAAAACGCCGCGATTCTCGGCGGCCTCAGCAAAGAGTTTTACCATCGCGTCTATCTCCACTACGCCGCGCAGCCGAACTGGAACTCGGTCAAATCCATGGCTGGCCAGCACATGGCGGGCTTCGATCAAACGAAGCAGCTTGGCATCATCTTCGAGCCGAAGGTGGCCACGGGGATTTACAATGACATGCTCGCCGAGACGACGGTGCAGATCTTCACCGGGTTGCTCGACCTCACCGATGGCGTGGTGATGAATGGCCAGAGGATCACCTCGATCAAGCTGGAGGACGGCCGGGTGTTTACCGGAAAGATGTTCATCGATGCCAGCTACGAAGGCGATGTCATGGCCGGGGCGGGGGTGAGCTTTCATGTCGGCCGCGAGGCGAATTCCGTTTACGGGGAAACGATCAACGGGGTGCAGAACCCGGCGACAAATGATGTGATCGCGGGCCTCGATCCCTACAACGTGAAAGGCAATCCGGCGAGTGGATTGCTGCCCGGCATCAAGGCAAGTGTCGCGCCTAACGGCACCGGTGACGGAAACCTCCAGGCCTACTGCTACCGGATGTGTCTCACGAACAATCCCGCGAACCGCGTGATGGTGGCTAAACCCGCGAACTATCAGGACGAGGATTTTGAACTCGTGCTCCGTGCCGTCGAAGCCGGGCAGACGCAGTTCATGAAGATGGATGCCATGCCGAATGCCAAAACGGACTCCAACAACCTGTCAGGTGTCTCCACCGACTACATCGGGAAAAACTGGGGCCCCGGCTGGGACTGGTCCACACTCAACCATCAGGAACGGGCCGCGCTGGCCGCTGAACACATCCATTGGCAACTTGGCCTTTTGTGGACCGTCCAGAACCACCCGAGGGTGCTGGCGAAAGTCGGAGCAAACGGACTCTACCCGGGCTGGGGACTGGCGGCGGATGAATTTACCGATACCGCGAATTTCCCCCCCCAGCTCTACGTCCGCGAGGCGCGGAGGATGGTTTCCGACTATGTGATGACCACGAAGAACTGTGCCGGCTTGGTCGTCGCCCCGGATTCCGTCGGAATGGGTGCCTATGCCATGGACTCCCATCACACGCAGCGCTTCAATAGCAACGGTTCCGTGAAGAACGAGGGCGGGGTTTACGAGATCCCCCCGGCTCCTTACCCGATCTCCTACCGCTCGCTGATCCCGCGGGTGGGTCAGTGCGAGAATCTGCTGGTTTCCTGGTGCCTCTCGACCTCGCACATGGCATTCGGATCGGCCCGCATGGAACCGGTCTTCATGACCTTGGGTCAATCCGCGGCCACGGCTGCCGTGCTCGCGATCAATGGCGGCATCAGCGTGCAACAGGTCCCCTACGAAAAACTGGCTTCAGTGCTCCGGGCCGACGGCCAGGTGCTCAGCCTGACCCTGCCGGCATACGGTATCATCGTCGACTCCGAGGATGCCACCGGCGTTGTCATCACCGGGGGCTGGACCGCCGGCTCCTCGGTTGCCAGCTTCAACGGCGCGAACTACCTCCATGACGGTGGCGAGGGGCGCGGTCAAAAATCCGTCCGGTTCACTCCTGTCATTCCCACCACCGGAAATTACCGCGTCTCCCTCCGCTGGAATGCGAACGCGAACCGCGCCACCAATGTTCCCGTCGCCATTAAACACGCCGGCGGTGTGGCCAATACCACCGTGAACCAGCAGGCGAACGGAGCCTGGTACGATCTGGGAGTTTTCTCTTTCACCGCGGGGACGTCAGGCAACCTTCTGCTTTCGAACACCGGCGTCAATGGCTATGTCATCGCGGACGCCGCCATGTGGACGCGGGTCGGCCTGCCGCCTGCTGTCCGGGTTTTTACCCCGGTTCCCGGTGCCATTCGCGGCGACTCAGTGCCGGCTGCCATCGTCTTCAACCGCGATGGGGATACCGACGCCCCGCTGGAAATTTTCTATCAGCTGTCGGGCACCGCCAATCCATCCGGACTTGCGCCGCAACCCACGGGATCGGTCACCATCCCCTCTGGCAAGCGCGAGTTCAAGCTGTCGTTGGTAGCGCTTCCCTCCGGGATCCCGCAGGGGGAAAAAACCCTCGTGCTTCAGCTTTCTCCCAACGCCTCCTACTCTTTGGATGGAAATACCTCCGCCACCATCGTCTTGGGAGAGAAGCCCTTCGATTCGTGGCGTTTCGCCCGCTTCACCTCCGCGGAGTTGGCTGATTCCTCCATTTCAGGCCCGTTTGCAGATCCGGACGGTAGCGGTGCCGTCAATCTCCTCCGCTTTTTCGGCGGCACCGAAGGCGGGCCCCGCACCTCCATTCTAGCGCAGGGAGACATCCTCTACTTCCAGTTCGACCGCCACCGCGCCGCCGAAGGGCTCGGATACTCCATCGAGGAATCCGACGATTTACTGGGCTGGAATCCCTCTCCGCGACTGATCCTGCACGCTCCCGTGCAGGATCACGGCGAGATCCGGCAGATCCAGATTCCGGTCCGTGCGTCCGGCCCGCTGGTAGAGGGGAAAAAATACTTCCGCCTTAAAGTCTTGCCCTGATCATTTTCCCGGAATTCCCCACCGCCTCATATAACTGTTAGATAAAAACCCATGAAATCCAAAATCAATCCATTCCTGACCCTCCTCCTTCTCACCACTAGCGTCCACGGGGCCGTCAAGATCTGGGACGTCACCCAAGGGGACGGTGCCACCATCACCGCCGGCAGCGGCACCTGGACAACCGGTGGCGCCAACTGGAACACCGGAGCCGCGGACTCGACATGGGTTGCCGCAGACAATGCCACCTTCCAGGCAGCGAACGATCTGGGAACTTATGCCATCACCATTGGCGGTGCGATCACCACCGGTCCAACTCCTGGACTTACCTTCAGCAATTCCGGCTTCACCTTGCAAGCCGCCACCGCCCAGGCCGTCACGGTGGGGACCACGAACACCACCTGCTCCTTGAGTGTGGCAACCGGCAAAACCGCCACTATCGGTGACCATGTGACCGTCAAAAAGAACAGCACCGCCGGAACCTTTGTCCTCCTCGGCGGCGGAACACTGAACATCGGTTCCGGCAGCGTCAACGGTGGAGCCGCCCTGGAAAACACCTCCACCGGCACCAGTTTTGAAATGCGCAACGGCACCACGCTCGATCTCAAATCCGGAGGATCGCTTGCATGTGCGAGGAGTTTCGTCGTCGGAACTCTCACGACGGTGGACACCAATACGCATCGGCTGAAGATTACCGGAGGCACCGCCCTGCTGACCAACAGCTCCGCGATTGCCACCAACATCGTGATCGGCAACAATACCACTGGCCAAACCTCCACCGGCGTCATTGACATCACAAGCGGTGAACTCAACAGCCACACCGCCGACGGTTCCGTGCGCTTCGGCCCTCAAACAGGCGACAACGGGACCAACTGCACGGGCATTGTGAACCTCGACGGCGGCACCCTGACGATCGGCCGGGTTCACCAAGGTGCCCAAGCCGGAACAGGATTGATCAACTCCACGTTCAACTTCAACGGCGGAACTCTGAAAGCGTTTGCCGGAACCAACTTTGCGGCCACCTTTATGACGGGCTTGGATTTCGCCTATGTGAAATCCGGCGGAGCGATCATCAATACCGACGGAGTGATCGGCAACAACGGCAATGTGGTCATCGCCCAGCCCTTGCTGGACGGCACCGGAGGTGGCGGACTCACCAAGGAAGGAACCGGCACCCTAACGCTAACCGGCGCTAACACCTACACCGGTCCTACCATCATCAACGGTGGCAAACTCGCCATCGCCGCTCCCTACAACGCCATCACCGCCACGACGGTCAACAACACCGGCCGCCTCAAGGTCAACTCGTCCGGTGTCAGTCCGTCATCGGTCGGCACCGTCTCACTCAACACCGGCAGCGGCCTTGAGTTCGATGTCGGCAACTTCACTGCGGCCAACCAGCCCGCGCTCGCCGTCGGTACCCTCAATGCGAATGCCAACTACGCCATCGATCTGAGCGGAACCAATATCCCTGGCAGCACCACCATCACCCTGCTGACCTACACCTCGAAAACCGGCTCCGGCATTCCCATGATCGGCAATCTGCCCCCGGGTGTTTCCCTCAGCGGACCGCCGGTCGATACCGGTTCCTCCATCGAGATCACTGTGGAACTCGGATCGTCCACCCCATTTACCTGGTCCATCGGTGACGGCGACTGGGACACCACCTCCCTCAACTGGAACGGCAACGCGGCCGCCTACTCCGAGCCGGCCGTGGTCACATTCCCGACTCTCGCCGACGGG
>CAXTTX010000083.1:0-11902 GCA_964247045.1 uncultured Verrucomicrobiales bacterium
GCCGCCTGCTCGACGCGGGCGTCTCCTTGGACGGCGCCAGCGACCACGGCGTCAGCCAGGCCCTCTATTTGCGCGATCTGGACCAGAACGGCGTCGAGCTTTATTGGGACCGCCCCCGCGACGAATGGCCCTTCGCGGCCGATGGCTCGCTCGCCATGGTCACCGCACCGCTTGATCTCCAGGGCTTGCTACAGGAGGCCCCCGGGGATATTCCTGAGGCATGAAATCAGTGCCCATCTCCGCGTATCAGGAAACCCTCGGTATGGTCTATTTCGCCCGCATGCTGGACAAGATCCGCAAGCATGCCGCCGGTGATCTCCGCGAGGACTTCTGTGACAACCTCGGCTCCGGCTTCGACGGCCGTTGCGCCAGTTTCCTCCGCATCGATTACTCGGATCTCAAGGCCCGCGTCCTCGCCGGTGGCAACGACGAGGAAATCCTCCATTGGTGCTACGAGGCGGGCCGCGAGCTCAATGACGTGGACCTCTTCATTTACAACTCGTACATGAAAAAGGCCGGTTGGAACGATGGCACCACCGAGATGCTCATCCGCCGCAAGAAGGAAAGTGGCCTAGAGGGCAATGACTCCATCCAGACCATGATGGAATTCTTCGAATACGACGAGGGCCGCAAGTGACCGCGCCTCAGGGCCCCGTCAACAAAGGCTCCGCGGTGGCTTCTCTCGCCGCCCTTCTCCCGCCCAGATCCGTCCGGATCTCCTCACACACCGTCTCCGTCAATCCATACCGCGAAAACACCGCCGCCACGACGATGAATCCCGCCGCCGGGATCACGCTCATCAGCAACAGGATGCCTTCGTTCGCATGGTCGCTCTGCCGGGTCACGTTCGCGACGTAACCGAAGTTCGTGAGCAGCAGGCCTGCCACCCAACCGCCGACGCCCATCCCGATTTTCTGCGCGCAGGTCATTGCCGAGAAAATGATCCCCGTTGTGCGGACATTGAACTTCCATTCCGCGTAGTCCGCCGTGTCCGCCACAAGCGCCCAGAACAAGGTGGCGTTGATGCCGCCCACGACGGCGTGCAGCAGATTGAAGGTGAAGACCAGTCCAGGTTGCCCGGCCGGGATCCAGTAGAACGGCAGCGTCGTCAGTGCCATCAGCACCATACTCCCGATGTAGGCGTTCTTCTTGTTCCCCATCAGCAGGATCGCGAACTTCGTCAGCGACGCGCCCACGATCATCGCGACTCCTCCGAAAAAGAAGAAATACGCGAGCATGCCTTCATTCCATCCTTGGTAGCCCTTCAGGTAGTAGATCGTGTCCGCGCCCCGCACGACCATGAAGATCATGCTGATGATGCCCGCCGCCACCACCACCACCCAATGCTTGTTGGCTGCCAGCGTCTTGATATCCCCGATGAGATGGGTCTTCTGTTCCGCGGGCGGATGGATCCGCTCCTTCGTCGTGAAGAACGTGATCAGGAAGAGCACCACCGAGATAGCGGCGAATACAAACACCGTCCATTGCGCGCCGGTCCGGTTCGCGGCCTGCACGGCGGCATGGTTGGCGGTGTCGATCGTGCCGGCTCCCCCGAAATACTTCACCAGCACCAGGAAACTCGTGTTGGCGATCAACCCGCCGACCTGTGCCAGGCCCATCCGGTAAGCGTTCAGGCTCGTGCGCTCGTCCGGATCATCCGTCATCACCCCGGACAGCGCGCCGTAGGGGATGTTGATCACGCTGTACATCAGCATCAGCAGGTTGTAAGTGACCCACGCGTAAACCAGTTTCCCTTGCGGGTTGAAATTCGGTGTTGTGAAGGTCAGGATGAAAGCGATGCCAATGGGAAAACACATCCACACCAGATAGGGCCGGAAGCGCCCCCACCGCGTCTTCGTCCGGTCGGCCATCGCGCCGATCAGGAAGTCCGCGATGCCATCCGTGCTCCGCGCGAACAAAAGCATCGTTCCCGCCGCCGCGGCGGTGATCCCGAAGATGTCCGTGTAGTAGAACAGGATATAGTTCATCATCAAGGCCCACACGAAGTTGCTGGCCGTGTCGCCAAGCCCGTAGCCGACCTTTTCCTTGACGGAGAGCTTCATGCCTTGGCCGGGTAAGGTCCGGCCGGCCCTGTCGTTGACTGGGTGTTTCATGGGGTTTTGTTAGCGGGAAAGAAGGGCTTGTTCCGGCACCGCCACGATCAGTCGGCGGATGGCATCACTCCTACGGAACAGTTCACGGCTTTCATTCCGTGGCAGCGCGTTTTCCGCGAATGTCGCCTTGGTGCCGTCCTTCCACTCCACCGTCACAGACGGCCTGTGGGAAACCACGTAGCAGACCGGCACCTGGAACAGCGTGAAGGCCAGCGTTTCCGCCTGCATCTCCCAGCTTTGGGAACTGTCATCCATCGCGATGTATTCGAACACGTGCGGCTCGGTGAAAAACTCGGAACGCCTCAGCAAGGTCGGATCGAAGAACACCCGCCCGTCGCGCACCCGCACCCCCAGTTCGCCCGTCCGGGTGAGGATCTCCTCCTTCACCTGTCCCGTCATGCCCGGCTGTTGGGCACCCCGGTGGCCCGGCGTGTGGGAATATGGATCGGTTGGAAACGCCCCGTAGGTCTTCGCGTCCTTCGTGAAGCCCAGTCCCTCCCGGATCTCGTAGTAGGCTTCCGACAATTCGTTCGCCAGTTCTCCGCCCGGATTCGTCTCCAGTTCCGCGAAATACGTTTCCTGAACCGCCAGCAACAATTTGGCCACCATGTGCCAGTAGATGCTGCCCAGTCCTTCGAACGCGAACATCGTTCCGCTCCGGCCCGTGAAGGACCGGTGGTGGAAAACTTCCTCCCACAGTTCCAGCACCGCGGGGCGGTCGCGCATGACATCTTTTTCCCATTCGGGATCGGACTCCAGTTCCGCGAGTTGCTGTTCCAGATCCCGCGCGTTGGCGAAGGACGCTTGGAAATGCGCCCCATCCGTCTCGTCCACGGTGCCCAGGCTGCGGTTGCCGGTTCTGGCCAGTTTGGCCATCAGTGGCGCCCGCTTCGCCCAGTCTTCCGGCAGGCGGTTGCGTTCCAGATAAGGGGTCACCTCCCGGTTCGGATAGAGCAGGTAGCTCTTCTGGTCTTCCCGGTAGAGCGCGCTGCCGCGCATCGCCGCCAGTAGTTCAAGGGCTTCCTCGCCGGAGAGTTTGCCGCTGCCCAGCGCCGCGACCTGGCCTTCCAGCATCACGTCCAGGTGTCCCACCGCCGCCTTCTTTCCGTCGAGATGCAGGATGTTGTAGCTGTGGAACATCCCGTCCTCGCGGACATTCGCCTTCAAGGTCGCGTCCAGTGCCTTCTTGCCCGCCTCCACGAAGGCCCGCAGATCCGCCACCTCCACCCGCGCCGCCGCGAAGGGCTTGCGTTGATAAACCGCCGCGCGGTGCGCTTCTCCCGCCCGGCCCAGCGCTTCCATAACCTTCCAGCGAGAGGCATCGTCCGTCGCATCCGCCGCTTCCGGCAGGATCTTCGTCAACTCCAGCATCAGCCGGGTCACGGGTTCCGAGCACTCCAGCGAGGCCAATGGCGAGCTGTCTAGCAACTGGCCCAGGAATTCGAAATAGCGGCGCAGGTAGCAAACCGTCACCACGGAGAGTCCCCATCCCGCCAACGCGTTGTTCGCATCGTTCCATTCCGGACGCTGCGTGTTCAGCCAGATGCCGCCTCCGGGCACCAGGTTGCTCAGCTTCGAAAGCACGGGTACCAGCAATTTTTCCACCAGCGGCACCAGCGCCACGTTTCCTTCCGCGTCCGCCAGCAGCTTGCCGTCGCCACCCTGGACCTTGGACTTCGCGATCAGCTTCTCGTGAAGCTCGTCGTTGAACTGGATCGAGTTCCGGGGGTCGCGCGTCAGCGCGTCGAAGCCACGGATCTCATACGGCACATTCGCGTAGGCATACAAGCGCTCGTCCAGCCGCCCGCAGAGCTTGCCGGGGTGGAAATACTCCATCCCTTCCAGCAGGCGCAGCAGATAGATGATCTGGTGGTCTCCCCAGTAGCCGATGTGGCTCCACGGGTCCTTGGGATCATGCACTTCCCAGTCGATGCCTTCCCGCGTGATCCGGTATGGGTTGTAACCGTCCGCCGTGGTGGCGTTCAGGAACACCGCGATCATCGGCTCGAAACAGGCCGGGTAACTGTAGGCCATGCTTTCCCAGTTCTGGAAAATGTCCCGCCAGTTGCCGGAGTAGCCATGCACCGGCTTGTTGTCCCGGTCTTTCGTCCGGATCTCAAAACGGTTCCACGGCCGACTCGGATCGCCGTGCCGCCGGCTGAACGACAGCGGCAGGTATTCCCGCACCAGGCGCGTCAGTTGCGGATCGTTCATCCGGCTCGCATGCCCGCCCAGGGAAACCAGCGTGTCCTGTTCCGGCAGGCCCGCCAGCCAGGCTGCGTGGCGTGCCGCCACCGTGGCGTCGCGGGCTTTCAGATAGGTCTTCAGGTCATCGCGCGTGTAAAGATAGCCATCGTGCAGCGTGCCGCCGCGCATGCAGTTGAACAGCGTGTTCGCGAAATGGTGGACACTGGCCGAACGGTCCGCCGTCTGTTGCAAGGCATCCGCTCCTGCGATCCGCTTTTTCAGGTCATGGGTGGCGGTCGCCACGTCATCGACGAGCGCCTGCCACAGTCCCTCGTGGTCCATCAGCCTGCGCCGCAGTTTCACCACCGCGGCATGATCCAGTCCGCCGTCCGCCACCGTGAACCAGTCGTGCGTCGCTCCGGGTCCCAGCGAAACGCGCGAACTCACCAGGTGCGCGCCGAATTCCCCGCGCACTTCTTCTTCCGCGGTGACTTCCCCGCCATTGCGGAAAGCATCCACCTGCCGGTCGGATAGCAGCACCACCGGCCGGCCGTGGCCCAGTGTCCACGCCGTGCTCACGTGCAGCGATTCGCAGGGTTCTGCCCGGTCGGAGATACCGGAGTTCAGGGTGTAGATCCCCAGGTTGCATTCCGGCAGGAACTCGTGGCGCATGTAGGCCGCCGCCAGATAGCTGTAGCGCGAATAGGTTTCCTGCGTCACGCCCGGTGGCAGCAGCTTGTGCCAGCCGTCCAGCATGCGGATCTCACGCGTGTGCTCGCCCAGGTTTTCCAAGCGGCAGGACCGCACCAGTCCGAAGCTGCTGCCCGCGGACAGCGTCCACACCAGCCGCATTTCCAGCTCATGGTGGATTTCCTCGTAGCGCACGGTCGTTCCTGTCGCGTGCTTGTAAAGATTGCGCGTCACCTCCGCGGCGGGAGTGCAGGGATTCCATGGCTCCCAGCGCTTGCCATCGACTTCCAGCAGCGTCAGCACCCCTCCGGACTGCGGTTGCCCCAGGATCTTGTCCGCCGTCACGTACGGGAAAATCGCGTGGTCGGGGTCCCGCCTTCCCGCCGTGAATCCTGTGTTGCTTCCCGCGAACAGCCAGAGGTCCGAATCCGCGACCACGTTCATCAGGAACGGAGTCATCCGGTTGATATTATGGATGCAAATGTAGGGCTCGCCATCAAGTGTCACGTGTTCATCGCGGACCTCGCTGCTCCCCATCTGGGAGGGTTCCGCCGGAAACGGATGAATCCGGATCTCACCGCTGCTCCTGCGGCCCGGAGGGGCGGCAGGACGGTGGTGGGTGAGTGGAGTATGATTCTGCACGTGGCTCATGATAGACAAGGGTGGGGCTGGCGCTCGCGCGGGCCTGGGTGGGGGGAGGCTGCAAGCCAGGCTGGCGTTCCCGCTTGCGCGGGCGCTTCAGTGCCGCCGGTGCCCGGGGATGGCTGGTGCCGGCTGGCTTGCGGGTGGTGATTTTTGAGATTCAAGGGCCGGGGTGGTTATTGGACGCCCACGCGGATGAAGTCGGACGGGTCGCTTGCCGCGCTGTCATCCGTTCGGAAGGTGACGTAGTACCAGCCCGTGTCCGGAGTCTGCAGCGGCGCCTGCAGAGTGGTGGCATCGGTGCCGGTGACTTGAGTCACAACCGGTCCGCCCCAATCCTGGAGAGTGTTCGTCGCTTCGACCGTGTAGGTGATCTGGTCCGCGGTGGCTTTCTGTCGGTTGCCGTCAGCAGCGAACAGCGCGCTTTCGCGGACGGCGATCGTCAGCGTCAACACGTTCGGCATCCCACCCACGGTTCCCCTCTGCACATACATCAACCCGCGCGACGCGCCGGAGTTGGGATCCGAATTGAGCGCGAACTCCAGGATGTTCTTCACCCCGTCCTTGTCGGGATCTCCTTCGGGAAGCGCGTTGTCGCCCGTCAGGCTGTGATCCATCGCCCAGGTCTGGAACGGCGTCACGCTGCCGGCGTTCACCAGTGCGATCTGGTTCCCGTTGTAATCATACTGCACCTGGTAGCCATCCGGCAGCCCGAAAACGTTCGTGAACTCGCCCGTCCGCGAACCATACGTCGCGATGATATACACGCCCGAGATCGGTGGCGCCAGGGAAGTGATGTTCAAGGTCGATCCACCGATCGCGAGAATCCCCCCTGCCGCGATCTTGTCCCCAACCGTTGCGTTCACTTCCACATCCAGTGAGGCCCCCGCCGCGATCGTGACGTTGCCCGCCGCGGTTAGCGTGCCCACGGAAGTTCCCGGGGCCAGATGACCACCGGTTGCCACGCTGATGCTGCCACCGATCACGCCCGTGGTTGTGCCGTTCCCGCCGCCGCCCAGTGTCCCGCCGGCCAGCACGTTCACCGCACCGTCGGCAATCGAACCGGTGATCAGCAACTTGCCCGCTTCCACGAAGGTGGCACCGGTGTAGGTGTTGGTCGCGCTCAGGATCAAGGTGCCGCCTCCGAGCTTATACACGCCCGTCAACCCGAGGCCCGGCGAGAGCACGCCGGAAAGCAGCGTGCTGTCTCCTCCCGTGCCTTGCTCGACGTAGATCCGCCGTTGGAAGGCATCCCCCGTGTTCAGGTTGATGGCATTCGTGAACTCCACCTGGCTGTCGGAGGTCGTGGATCCGAAAACGAGGTGATTGGTTCCGTCTCCGAGAAAATTCGCGTCGCCCCAGACCAGAGGAGCTCCTCCACTCAGGGTCACGGTCAACTTGCCGCCCTTCGCGGAAAATCCGCTGTTGGTTCCGACCCGGATGTTCGTCGCCGCAGCCGTGCCGCTGATCGTCCTTGCCAGGGTGCCGCTGGACTGGATCACCGCCAGGTGCGTGGTGTCGTCCCCATCCAGGTTCAGATAGGAGGTGGCCAGGTTGGAAAGCGCCGTGTCCAGCACTCCGCCGTCGATTTGCGTATTCCCCGTGTGGCTCGCGCTTGTGAGCACCCACGTGCTGTTCTTCAGGCCGCCTTTGCGTAAGGTCGTGGCGTTGCCCACGCCCGCATCCGCGATCCCGCCGATCGAACCTCCAACGCTGTCCGTGTTGTTGCCCAACACCACCGTTCGTGCTCCCGCACCGGTGAAGGTGGTCGCGGAACTGTAAATCACCGCACCGCTTCCGCTGTTGCCCAGCGTTGTCACCGAACCCGCGCCACCCGCGAACTTCAGCACCCGGTCCGTGGTTTCTCCAAAGCCGGTGTAGTTCAGCATCACCGCGTTGGCACCGGATCCCAGGGTGATCGTTCCGTTGGCCACGGAGGTCGGCGCTCCCAGGCTGCTGGAGGCCGTGCCACCCACGACTTTGTTGAGGCGGGAAACATTCAGGATGCCATTCTGGATCGTCGTCGTTCCCGTGAAGGTATTCGCGTTGGGCAACGTCACCGCGCCTCCGCCCGTGCTGCCCACCAGCAGGCTGTTCGCGCCTGCCAGCACGTTGTTCTGGATGATCAGGTGGCCGCCGCCACCGCCCAGCCGGTAGGTCGCGCCGTTGCCCGGGGTCAGTGAGGCACCGGTGAAAGTGCCTCCCGTGAACGAGCCTAGGAAGGTATTGCCTGTTAGGCCCGTGATTCCCGCGTCACCGGTGAAGTTCAGGCCCAGCACGAAACCGCCCGAATTGTCGGTGTAGGGGGGCAGGATGCCCCCCGCTCCAAGGCCGATACCACCCGAGTTGATGATGATCGAACGGTTGATGTTCGTGAAATTCGAGTTCGTGTTGAACTGCAGGTTGCCCCCGTTCATCACGATGTTGTTGCCCACGACATCCGCGCCCAAGCCGCCCGCCGCGCCGACAATGACCGTTCCCGAGTTGGCACTGAGTCCCTTCGTGAAAGTGTTCGATCCACTGAAGGTGAGAAGGGAACTCGCTCCCGAGACCGCGATGACACCGTCAAAGTGGTTGGTCGCGTTGCTGAAGGTCAGGGATCCCGCGGTGAGCGTCACGCCACCGGTGAAAGTGTTGTCTGCGCTGAGAATCCATTTTCCCGCCTCGCTCTTGGAAATAGCCGTTTTGCTCAGGTCCACCGCGTCAGCCACCAGGCCCAGCGTGTTGTCGCCGGTGTTGGATCCTGCCAACGCCAGGGTCTTGTTGCCTCCGCCGGCGTTGCTCACCCCGCCGCTGATCGTGACGGTGTTTGCGGTGGAATTGTTGTTCTTGATCGTCGCACCGCCCGTCGTGCCCGCAAGCTTGATAATCCGGTCGCTGACCGAGGGTGTGGTGCCGTTGGCGAATTGGAGGGTCGCGCCGAAAGTCGTCATTCCCATGTCGATCACCGCGTCGTTACCGGTGGGTGCGCCGAGGCCGCTGTTAGCTCCCGCGTTGCCAATTGACTTCACCTGTAGCAAACCACGCTTGATCGTTGTCTTGCCCGTGTAAAGGCTGGCCGCATTTGCCAGATAGTTCGTTCCGGCACCCGGGTTCGGACCTGCGGAATAGTTATCCACGGTGATCGCCAGCTTTCCTCCTCCGCTACCATCGGAGATGACCCCGTTGTAGTCATTCGAGAAGGCATTGATATATCCCAGGGTCCACAGCCGCGTATTGCCCATGGTCGCGTTGCCCGCGATGGGCGAGCTGAATTTGAGCGCATGCGCGTTATTGACCGTCCACGTTTGGTCGGCACCCAGCGTCATCGTTCCCAGGTTGGCGTTGGTCGTGGGATCTCCCGCGCTGCCATTCAGGATAATGCCTCCCGCCCCGATGGTCAGTCCCGGAGCTCCCGTGCCTGTGAATTGGGGGGTGCCCCCCGTGGTGGCTGAGCCACCTTCGATTACCAGTCCGGCGATGCTCTGGGGACCATTCAAGGTCACTGCGTATCCGGCGTTGAAGTTGTTGCCAGGGGTCGCGTCGTGGGCCGCGAAGACCGCCGTGTCCGCGCTGGTGAGGATCGCCGCCGTGGTGGCGCTCGTACCATCCACACTCGTTCCCCAATACGCGGAACTTCCCCAAGTGCCCGCCAGCGTCGTCGCCCCGCTCCCCGTGGTCGCCCCGTTCCCATCCCAGTAGTAAGTCGTTTGGCCAAACGCGGCGGGCACGATGGCGCCCAATCCGCAACAAACGATCAATGCCGCCCCATAACCGGGACGGCCTTTTGCTTGGGTCGGTTTTTCACGGGACAAAGACAAGGTGGAAAACAGCACCGGTGTGCGCGGGAATTTCATAGGGGATGGGTCTTTGAATTAGGGCAAAGGGGCATCGGGTGGATTCCCAAAAGCAGACGACTCACCGACCGGCGGGGTCGCCCGCTGGCGGCGCTGGGTTTCGTGAGATTTTGATCCGTGGCCAGTTAATCATCTCCACCCGCGGGAGCAAGAAATTAGTGCATAAAATTGCATAATGCGATGTGCTGGAATCCCCAAATCCCGTGGTTTTTCACTTCACCTTGAAGGGAATGTTGTCCGCGCTCGCCCCGCCTTGGCCGTCCCGCACGATCACGAACAGGCGGTAATCCCCCGGCTTGGTGGGCGCCTTGATCGTTGCTTGGTCGTTTTCCTGGCTCACCACGCTGCCTTTCACCGGTTCCGGGGCGGTTTCCTTGTCGCCGCCCACCTTCCGGTCGGTGCTCTCGGGGGCCACGCTCCATTCCCAAGTCAGCGGGTCGTTCTCAGCGTCGATTGATTTCGCACTCACGGTGATCGTCTGGTCAGCCGCGATCATGCCATTTTCGAAAGGTGCTTCGAAGGTCTCGATCCGCGGCGAGCGGTTCGGCGGCCATTTCCCCGTCCACGCCCTGCTTACGGCGTCCACCGTCGGCAGCTTTTCGCCGCTTTCCAGGAACATCCCATACCACGTGGAGGTCACTTCCTGCTTTTGTCCCCACAGGAAGGCATAGCTCCCAAGACAGATGTTCCCGCTTTCTTCCAGCAGCGACATCGTCGCGAAGTAGCTCGCCGCCTTGTTCCGGCTCGTCGGCTCGATCGGCGCCCCCCACGAGGTTTTCGAAACTTCCCAGTGCCCCTGCGGGCCGAATTCCGTCAGCACGAACGGCTTTTTCCATCCGGATTGCTGGATTCCCTTCGCCACCCCGGAGGCCCCTCCATAGGCGTTCACCCCCAGCACGTCGATGTTCGGGTAATTGGCCAGAATCCCCTTCACCTTGGTATCCCCCGCTCCGGCGATGACGGTCATCACCGGGTGATTCGGGTCCTCCTCCTTGATGATGGATGCCAGCAGGTTCAGTTCTTTCCAAATCCTTGTGTCCCTCCCGTCGGACGTCGGGCCCTCCATCTCGTTCCCCAGGCCCCACATCAGCAGTGCCGGGTGGTTTGCGTATTTCCGGGCCGCGGCGCGCACCTTGTCCCGTTGCTTTTTCACCTGCTCCTCGTTGGAGTAGTCGAAACCGTGCCGCTCATGCTCGATCCAGATTCCCGCCGTCACCGCGATCCCGAGTTCTTGGCAATATTCCAGCAGCGGCTTGCCATCCACCGGTTGTTCCAGCGATTCGATGCCCCAGGTCCGGATCGAGTTGCCGCCGTATTTCACCACGTCCTTCAGATGTTGGGTTCCGCCTACGCCATGAATGACGAAGGGCTGGCCATCGCGGATCAGGGTGAACTTCCCGTTGGTGTCCTGTTTGATCTCAACGGCGGGTGCCGCGAATGCCGGTAACGCGAGGCCCAACAGGGCGAGAAGTGAGGTGATTTTGGATTTCATGCGGTAAACGGAGGGAAGTCTTGTTATGTTTTGCATAAATTTGCAAACAATTTTTACGCCCGCCTCCGCGGGACTCACCCGGCCCCCACGGTAGTGGAATCAAACACAGGGGGCTCCGTTCAAATTCCGGACCTGAAACCGGATTTTCCCCTTTCCGCATCCGGCGGGTCAGCCATGCGAAGAGGGGGGTAAACAACAATTGTGCATAAAATTGCATTTTCGGGTTGACGCTCGGGAGGCGTCATGGTTTCTGAAGGGACTATGAACCCACGGCATACCCTTTTCCCTCTTGCAATCGGTCTTCTCATGGCATCACCCGCCTTTGCCGACGAAGCCAAGGCCCCGGCAACTCCGCCCGCGCCTCCCGCCGCCCCGGCCACGCCTGCCGCACCGACCCTCGATTTCGGCAACTTCAGCTCTGAAACCCTCACCTCCAAGGCTTGGGCCGCGTTCAGCGCCAACAACTATACCGAGGCCAAGGCCTACGCCCAGAAATGCATCGAGATGTACCAAGGCCAGGCCGTCGAGATGCAGAAGGCTCTGACCGCCCCTGCCACCGTGAAGGAAGAAGTTTTCAAGAGCTGGGCGCTCAACGACGTCGGCGTCGCCTATTACCTTCTCGGCCAATCCCTTGAAAAGGAAGCCAAGGGCAAGGAAGCCATCGTTCCTTACAAGTTCCTCGCTGAAAACCTCGCCTTCGCCCAGTGCTACGACACCAAGGGCTGGTTCTGGAAACCCGCCGATGTCGCAAAGGAGCGCATCAAGGCCCTTGAGTTCGACGCGATGAAGTGATTTTCCCGCCTGCGAAAAACCCAATCCAAACCCATCCCCCAATTAACCCATATCAACCCGCTGCCCGTGGGATCACGTCCCCCGGGATTCATGGTTTCAATCCCTTGCCCTTGAAAGCCCCCTCCCCGAAGATGAAAAAACGCACCCTG
>CAXTTX010000083.1:11912-14845 GCA_964247045.1 uncultured Verrucomicrobiales bacterium
TGCTGTCCGTCTCCCTCTCTCTAACCACCGCGCTCACCTCCTTGAGCCCCGCCGCCACCGTCACTTGGAATGGCGGCGACGGTGCCTATTTGACCGGGGCCAACTGGAGCTCCAACTCCGTTCCCAACACCAACGGCGGCGACTCGGCCGTGATCAATTCCGGCAACGTCAACTACGTCGCTGGCCCCGACTTTCCCATCCACTCCGGCGGCTCGTTGAACGTCGCGGGCGGAAGCTGGACGCAAACCGGCGGGATCTCCTGGATCCAGCTCGGCGGCGGCTCGCTGAATGTCAGCGGTGGAACCTTCAACCAGGGCACCGCTGGAAACATCGTCCGCAATGCCACCACCAACATCTCGGTGACAGGTGGCGTCGCGAACTTCAACGGCAGTTGGACCTACAACCCCGCCAGCAGCGGAAACTTCTCGGTGACCGGTGGCACCGCCACCATTGGCGGCAATTTCCTCTATCAGTCTGCGGGCGAGAGCTTCATGGGTTCCGGTGGCACGCTCAATATCGCCAACGAGTTCAAACCGCTGAACACCGTCAACCTGGGCGGCGGTAACATGAGCGCGAATCTCATTTCATTCGCCGACGGGCCGGGAAGCATCAACTTCTCCGCCGGTAAGATTTCGCTCAATGGCGCTGGCACCTACAGCGGTTTTTACGGCGGCGGCACCAAGGCCCTCAACTTCACCACGGGTTCGACCGGCACGCTGTTCTTCAGCACTTACACGCTTGCAGATCTCGCCGCCGATGCCTTCCTGACCAACGGCACGATCCAATACAACGGCACGAGCGCGCCGGGTTCCTTCACCGCGATTGCGGGGGATGGTGGCGTCTACGTCACCGTCGTCCCCGAGCCCACGGCTCCCGCCTTCCTGCTGACCGGCATCCTGGGTGTCTTGGCACACCGCCGCCGCCTCACCCGCTGAGGCTTCGGCAGCGTGCCCTGTGGCTCAGGGCGATTCCCCGGTGATTGCATCAGGGGCTCGCCGGGCCATGGTCTTTTCTAAAATCATCGTCATGAACCGCGCCCTTCTCCTGACCTTCCTCGTCGCCTCCCCGCTTCTCGCCGCGCGCCAGGAGGAAAAAATCAGCGTCTCCGGCTTCGAATACGAGGAACTTCATTCCGGCAACGGGATGACTGCCCTGGAGTTCGACGGCGCGGGCCGCATGTTCGTCTGTGAGAAACGCGGCTCGGTCCTCCTCTTCAATCCGGACAAGAAGGGCGGCTTCACCAAGCCCGTCGTTTTCGCCGACTTCCATGACAAGGTGAATCCCGACAACGAGAGTGGCCTCCTCGGCATCGCCATCGATCCGCAGTTCTCCAGAAATCACTTTCTCTACGTCTTCTACACCGGCCCGGCCGATCAGAAGCTCGTGCGCCTCACCGCCAGCGATGACTTCCAGTCCGCCAAACCCGGTTCGGAACTCGTCCTGCTCGAGGGCCTGCCCCGCACCGCCTCCAACCACAAGGCCGGCGACATCCACATCCATCCCGCCGATCCCAAGGCGATCTATCTGGTCCTCGGGGATGACACTCAACGCGAGAAGGCTTCGGATCTCGAATTCTACAACGGTAAGCTCCTCCGCGTGGACACCACCACCGGCAAGGGCCTCTCCACCAATCCCTTTTTCGATGGGAATCCGGAATCCGTGCGTTCGAGGGTTTGGGCGCGCGGATTCCGAAACCCCTATCGTTTCGTCTTCATGCCCGGCGGTAAACCGGACTGCGTCTACGTCTCGGAAAACGGCGATGGCACGGACCGCATCGCCCGCGTCGAGCGCGGTGCCGATGGCGGCTGGGGCAAGGATGGCGACAAGGGCCTCGTCAAGCCCGCCGATCCGCACACCCAGGTGCTCTTCACCAGCAAGCCCTGCATGACCTCCATTGCCATCGCCGCGAAGGGTCCTTTCGCTCCGGACGGCCCCGTGCTCTACGCGCAGAATTGGTTCATGCGTACCCTCAGCCGCTGGAAAATGGCGGGTGCTGCCCTCGATACCATGGCACCCGTTCCCGCCGACAATGGCGCGGCTTTCCTCAGTGAGCACCAGTCCGTTCACACCACCTTCGGTCCGGACGGCGCCCTCTACATGACCCAGACCTACTTCTCCGCCTCGGAAGGCAACAACCACAAGCTCTCCCGCATCAAGCCCGTCGCCAGCCGCCGCCCCTGAGATTGTCCTCGCGATACCGGATTTCGCGAATAGCGCGATCCTCATCCGGAAGCCGCCGGTATTGTTAGATCACGATGCCCTGCTGGCATCATGCGTCGCTGCTATCAGGCGTCGCGTTTGTGTTTGCCCCGGAGGGGCAGCCCGAAATTAGCGCGGGGTGGAGGAGCGAAGCGACGGGAACCCCGGGGAAATGGCCACCCTCTTATCTGAGCCCCGGAGGGGCGGCACGAGCCGTTTGCATCCTTGGCGGCACCCAGGGTATCATGGCACCCGGAAATAAGACTTCCAGCCTTGGGGTGCGGACGGATCCTGCACCAAAGTCCCCGGCGGAATATCTCTCACGTCGATGATCTTGCCATTGAACGGACTCACCACGTAGCCGGGCTTGTCCTTCACCGCCTCCGCGACCGGATGGGAAACTTCTGTCGGCTTGGGATGGATTTTGTCCGGAGGCCTCGGCAGCGCCCCGACCCGCTCGTTGGTTTCCGGGGTTTCCTCGCCGGCGGCTTCGGATTTGATCTCAGCCGCGCCTACGGCCGATACCTCCTCCTCCTTGGGTTTCGTTTTGCGACCTTCTCCATCATCGGCGCTCGCCGCCACCTTCGCTCGGTCACATGACACAAACGCCAGAACCAGACAGAATGGGAACCATCTCTTCATCCTCGGATGAAGACAGCCGCAATCGAAAACGCAAGGAGGGATTGGCGGCGGCTGGGGAGGATCTTGAACCACGCAGAGGTTCTGTCCTTGGA
>CAXTTX010000083.1:14855-15009 GCA_964247045.1 uncultured Verrucomicrobiales bacterium
GCACTTGCGTGCTTGGTGAATGCTCGCAGCGCATGACTTGATGCAAAGAGATCACGCCGTGCCCGGAAGGCCTGAACCACATTGTGGTGCGAGGGCATTTGTATGTTCCGATGCAAGGGTAACATTTTCTCCCGGGCGCATGGGTTACACTTTT
>CAXTTX010000084.1:0-5783 GCA_964247045.1 uncultured Verrucomicrobiales bacterium
TGAAAATCTGGTGACGGAACGGCTGCTCGGTTAGGACCCCCGACTGAAGAACCCCCGGTTTTATTCAGTGGAAACAGATGCCTATTCTATAATGGCTCATATCCCGTCCCTCCGCCATCCATGATGGCAGCCCATGCTCACCTGCCTTCCCCAGTCGATTTGTTCCTGGAACTTCCACATCCATGGCGCCTCCGCCGGCCCTGCCGGACTCGAGTTCAGTTGGTTCTCCGAACAAGGCCACATCCGGCTCGGCGGCCACGAATTCGAAATCCACAAGCACGGCCCCCTCAGCGGCCGGTGGAGTCTCACCCACCGCGGCACCACCATCGCCACCGCCCACAAGCCCAGCGCCTTTACCCGCACTTTCCAGATCACCGGACCCTCCGGTGAAATCACCCTCCAGGCATCCTCCGCCATGACCCGCTCTTTCGAAATTCGCTCGGGTGTCCACACCCTCGGCTCCATCCGCACCGCCCACGCTTTCACCCGCCGCTCAACCATCGACTGCCCTCCCGAGGTTCTCGAGGCCGTCCAACTCTTCGCCTTCTGGCTCGCCGTCATCACCTGGCGCCGCGCCGCCAACAACAATAGCTGAACCACCAAAATCTCCGTCCGAGATGGGAAATCAAACGCTCGTTCCTGAAACTGGGAACTCCGAATCGACAAATTCGTAGCGGGATACCCCCGGCGGGTGTAAATACACCACTGTGCCGAGGTTGATACATC
Source organism: uncultured Verrucomicrobiales bacterium (assembly GCA_964247045.1). Taxonomy (GTDB): domain Bacteria; phylum Verrucomicrobiota; class Verrucomicrobiia; order Verrucomicrobiales; family Akkermansiaceae; genus Luteolibacter. The sequence continues at coordinate 727 of CAXTTX010000084.1, forward strand.
AACGTATCCCGGGACGTCCCTCCCGAAACGGGTTCACGCTCTTGATCAGCGTGATTCTCGTGAGCCTGATTCTGCTCATGGCACTCAGCCTGATGAGCATTTCGTCTATCGAGCTCCGCCGCGTCGGCAGCAGTTCGGCGACGGAAACCGCGAGGGCAAATGCCCGGCTCGCCCTCATGCAGGCCATCGGCCAGTTGCAGCGTACCATGGGGCCGGACCAGCGCGTCTCCGCCACGGCGGAAATCCTTGGCGACGATCTTGCCCAGCCCCACTGGACCGGCGTCTGGCGAACCGCACAAAAAAATGGCGATCCCTACATTTCCCGCAGGCCGGAAGACGGCAGCCTGGAGGACAAACGCTGGGAGGAGGGCTACCAACCCGAGGATGCGGTCATGGAATGGCTCGTCAGTGGCGATGAAACCGCCAGGGACATGCCCGCCACCGATGGAGTGACCCTCTTCCGCCAGAAGGGGGAGGAACTGGTAGGCGTTCCCAAGATTCCCATCAAGGATCGCTCCGGGGCCACTTCCGGCAACCTCGCCTGGTGGACCGGCGACCTCGGGGTCCGTGCGAACCTCCGCACCAGCGACCCCCGCGAGGACCTCGCCGCAGATCCCTCCACTCCCGGAACCGGTGGCCTCTTCCGCGTCATGGCCAGCCAGGCCGCCGACATGAAACTGATGGACGGCGGCATCGACCTGGAACCCGCCAAGGCAGGCAGGCTCGCCAGCCCCGGCATGATCTCCCTCGCCGGCGTGGACGGCGCGTGGTCGCAGGACCATGCCTTTGATTTCACCGTGGAGTCCTCCGGCGTGCTGGCGGATGTCCTCCACGGCGGCCTCAAATCGGATCTAACCGCCTACTTTGAAAACGGCCCGGTTTCCCCTTGGGCCAATCTGCCGGGCATCAAGGACGACGACCCGCTGTTCGGCGCGGAAACCGGTACTGAAGACAGCCTGGCGGACAAGTCCTCGGCCGGTTCCCGCTATCTCACGGCGAGCCCGCGCTTCGGCATGCTCCGCGATTGGGCGCGCCTCTCGCTACCCTTCGATGGCAAGAACGTCGATGCCCGCATGACCGATCTCGATCCTTCCGCAGGCAAGGACAGCGCCGCCCGCGCCCTGGCCAATGAAACACCCGTGAAACTCGCCGGCAACGGTCACGCCGGCCTGCAACCGGTGCTCGTCGAAGCCACCAACTTCACCCAGATGAGCACCTACATGGACCAGCCCGGTCCACCCGCGATGTATCAGCTCCGGCAACTGATGTATCCCCGCGTCGTGCTCTGGAATCCCTACAACGTGGAACTGAAGATGGATCGCGCCATCATCATGATCCAGGGCAACGGCCGCCAGGAAATGATCACGCGGAACACCAACATCAACAGCCTGCCCGGCTTCCGCTCCACCACGGAATGGATCAACTTCGAGGGCGGACGCAGCACCGCCTTCAACGGCTGGCCCTTCATCTTCGACTCCGCGGGCTACAACGACCCTTACATGGGTTCCTACTATTTCTCCATTCCTGCCACCACCTTCAAACCGGGCGAGTGCCTCGTCTTTTCCGCTGCCCGCATCGCCGAATACGACGGCCTCAGCGTTTATCGCCCTGGCAACTACGACCTCGGTGCCAACGAGCTTTCCTGTTCCGTTCCTCCCGATCCTTCACGGGGCTACTATGTCTCCGCCTCGGACATCGACGGCGGCATGAACTTCCTGCCCGTGGATTTCAAATACGCCCCCACCTACTCCGTCTACTACAATGGGGTTTTTGGAGTCGCCAACCAGAGCGACGACACGCGTGCCATCCTCAAGCACGCGGGCGGAGCTCGCAACATCACCTTCGAGGTCTTTGACAAGCTCCCGCAAATTGCCGTCCTCTCCGCCTCACTCCAATACGGCGCCGGGAAGGAACCGAGGATCGCCTGGTCGAAATTCGAATGGATGCCCATGCAGCTCCTGGACAAGGCCCATCCCCAGCCCACCACCGTGCCGAACGTCCGTACCCGCGAGAGCATCCGCCTGCGCTGGTTCCATGAGCATCTCTCCAACATCCTCGGCTCCGGTGCCCTCAAGGGGACCTCTTATTTCGACGAGGCACTCCTCGCGAACTGGAATCCCCGCGCGTCCTTCATCCTCCGCTCTCCTTGGGAAAACATCGGTGGCGTGGCCCCGTGGTTCTTCGGTGCCTTCACCCGCGACCTCTTCGACCAGGCCGTCAGTTGGGATGAGCAGGCCCCGGTGCCACGCGGTGGCCGCTACCATGGCAATCCCTTCGGCCCGCCGCAGGAAGGCAGCGGCCGTTATATCCTGTTCGACGTCCCACGCGCCGAAACCGGCCTCGTGTCGCTCGGCCAGTTCCAGCACGCGAAACTTTCCGAACTCGTCTGGCACCCCTCCTACGCCATCGGCAATTCCCTCGCCGACCCCCGCCTCGGCAAGGGAGGCAATTCCGGCCTCAACCGCACTTCACCACAACCCTCGTCACAACAGGCCAATGCCAGGGGCGGCTTCCACGAAAGCGAGATCGGCTGGTCCTCCGACTCCCAACGCTCCTCAAGCAAGGGGGATTGGGCCGCCACCGCCCGATCACTGTTAGGAAACGTGCCGGAAACCGACAACCTCGTCTACGACCTCTCTTTCGAGGCGAACCAGGCGCTCTGGGACCGTTACTTCCTCTCCAGCGGCACTTCTGCGGAAAAGAGGAAATTCCTCCGGGATCCCGACGCGGAACCGCTGCCCAACAGCCGCATGAAGCTTGCCGCCTCCACCCGTGCCACGGCGACCGCGGAATCCCTCGGCGATTTCCACCAGGCGGCCTCGCAACTCATGGTGGACGGTGCCTTCAACGTGAACTCCACCCGCGTGGAAGCCTGGAAGGCACTCCTCGGTTCCACCCGCCGCGTCAAATTCAACGGTAGTTCCAACACCCCCTTCCCCCGCGTGCTCGATCCCGCGGAAGGCCCGTGGGATAAATCCGGCTTCGGGGACGACGACACGGTCTGGGCCGGCTACCGCGAGCTCGACGAGCAGGAAATCTCCCGCCTCGCCGGAGCCATCGTCGCGGAAGTGAAGGCGCGCGGCCCTTTCCTCTCCCTCGCTGACTTCGTGAACCGCAGGCTCGTCGAGGATGACACCGGCCGCATGGGCGCTTTGCAAGCCGCCATCGGGAACTCCGGCATCAACTCCGGGCTCGATTCGTCCTACCCGCTCGACAATTCCAAATCCCTTCCCAACTACACGCACCCGGACAACATCCCGGACGCCACCCGCATCGAGCAAACCCTCAAGCCCGCCTCAAAGGCCTGGGGCGCTCCCGCCTATCTCACCCAAGGGGACCTCCTCCAGGTGCTCGGCCCCGCCCTTTCCGCCCGTTCGGACACCTTCGTCATCCGCGCCTACGGGGATGCCACCGATACCAGCGGCAAGGTCATCTCCCGCGCCTTTTGCGAGGCCACCCTCCAGCGTCTTCCCCGGCCGGTTGACCCCGACGACACCGGTCTCAATTCCCGCCTCGCGGGTACGCCCGCCGACTTCGGCCGCCAGTTCACCGTTACTTCATTCCGCTGGCTGTCTCCCGACGAGGTCTGATTTTTCAAAACCCATGAACTTTCTCCCCCCCCGCGGGCTGGCCCGCTTCACCCCGCTGCGCCTTGTGTTGGCGGCCTTCCTTTCCGTCGGCCTTTCCAACGCCCAGGAGAAAAAGCCTGCCGGTCGCACCGTCCGCTTCCTTCCCGTCGGTGAAATGCCCCCCTTCCGCCAGGAAGTCCGCGATGGCGTACGCTATGAATTGGAACCACCCGCCGGCAGCATCCCTCCGCGGGAAATCCTGGTCGGCTTCAGCGACAAGGAGAAAGCCGCCAATTCCGCCCCTCTTTCGCTCGGCCGGATCACCCGCCCGCTCAAGGCCCCCGCCGGTGCCGGTCCGCTGGTCATCAAACGCAGCGACGACGGCCAGGACGCCGAACCATGGATGAATATCACCCGCCCGGAATCCGGCGACTTCCTCGTCGTCATCTGGCGCGACCCCACGCTGAAAACCTGGGGCAAGGCCCGCTCGCTCGTTTTGGCGGAGGATCCCGTCACCATGCCCGCCGGCGCCTGGCGGATCATCAATGTCTCCAGCGCGCCTGTCGGCCTGACCTTGGCCGGGGAAAATCTCGTGTTGGAGCCGGAAAAATCCTTCCGCCGCATTCTCCCTGTCGGGAAGGAGAGCGTTTGCGATGTCTTCCTCCATGACGTCACCGGCAAGCCGAAACGCCTCTATTCCGCAGGCATCCTTCAGAATCCCGGCGAACGCGGCCTCATTGTGATCTACCTCGCGGACGGCGAAGACCCCCGCCGCCCCGTGAAAGTTTCCGTCCAGCGGGAACCGGTTCTTCCTCCCACGGCCCCTCCGGATGGCTCTCCCAAGGGGGGAAACTGATCTCAGGCGAGATCCTTCACCGTGGCGCTGGTGCAGTTGCCCATCACGGACTTCACCCCGTTGTCCCGCGAGGCTTCGGATCCATACATCTCGCTCGTGCCGATGATCTGGCCGTTCGGCGCCTTTAGCGAGAAATACGGCTCGCCCCGGGCGGACAGCTTCCGTTCATAGCGCGCGTCGTGCGTGCCGTGCTCCCGCACCGCTGCAATACCACCCTCCGCGTTGCTCTTCTCCGCGTAGAGCTGGCTCGCCAGGATCACCTCGTGGTTCCCGGCATTCAGCGTGAAGTGGAACTTCCCGCCTTCCGTCTTTTTCAGTTCGTAATAGCCTTTCATGATTCTGGGTTTTTGAGCGTCCCGGCCAACCCGCGGCACCCGCGAATCCCGCCATCACACCCTGATAGAAAACCGGCATCCGCCGCGTCTTGTCGATGATGAAATTCCATGCCCCGGCACCTCCCGTCCGGCCGCTCTCCGCCGATTTCCGCTTTCCAAACCCCCGCTTTGCTGCCAGAACAAGCGGGCGGCTCCTCCTTTTCCCAGGACGGATCACGTGCAACTTTCCCTGTTTCCGGGGTTTAACCCCGGTCTCCGCTCCGGATTCGTCGATCCCTACCCATGAAAAAACACTTC
>CAXTTX010000084.1:5793-14763 GCA_964247045.1 uncultured Verrucomicrobiales bacterium
GGGACTGTTGCATGCGCTGGCAAGGGTGGTGGCGCCGACAATCTTACCCATGAAAAAACACTTCAGGCACATCGTTGCCCTGCTGATCGTCGCCCTGTGCGGCCTCATCGGCTGGTGGAGTGTCCGTGAGCTGGGAAGCGGTCCCGCGAAGCGCCCGGCAGCGTCCCTGCCCGCCGAAATCCCGGAAAAAACCGCGGTTTCGCCCCGCCCCCTCCGCTCGCCCGTCCGGGACACGTTCCGGGACGGAACCACGGTCGAGATCTTCGCCAGCAGCGAGCCGGACGAAGTCATCCTCCGTTTTCCTTCCTCCGAAGCCTACGACGCCTTCCTCTACGCGCTGGAGGGCACCAACATCCGACTCGTCAGCCAGCTCGACCGCCTCCGGGCCATGCGCTTGGGCTATAACGAATGGTCGGACCTCTCAGCCTTCCTGGATGGCGAGAACATCGTCGCCTACGACTCACTGCCCTCCGTTCCCTCTCCCAGTCCCATCAACTCCACCTTGCAGGAGGGTCTCGCTCCCTTTGGTGACAGCATGCTTTCCTGGCTCGGCATCACCGGCGACAACTCCCGCTGGGGTGCCGGCGTGAAGATCGCCGTCCTGGATACCGGAATCGTGGCCAATTCCGGCCTGCCGGGACTCACCCGCTCCATCGCCATCACGCCTTTCCCTGAAGACATCAACAAGACCCACGGCCACGGCACCGCGGTCGCTTCCCTGATCGCGGGCAATGATCCCTCGGCTCCCGGCGTCGCGCCTGCCGCGGAGCTCATTTCCATCCGCGTCGGCGGGGAATCCGGGAAAGCCGACTCCTACGCCTTGGCCGCCGGTATCCTTGCCGCCATTGACTCCGGCGCGCAGATCATCAACATCTCGATGGGCACCAGCGAGAACAACCCGCTCATCGCGGAAGCGGTTGCCTATGCCCAAGAGCGGAACGTCCTCATCGTCGCCGCCACCGGCAACTCGGAAGGTGCGGATGCCCTCTACCCCGCCGCCTACCCCAGCGTCGTCAGTGTCGGTGCCGTCGATGCCCGCGGCCAGCATCTGGATTTCTCGAACTACGGCACTTACCTCTCGGTCACCGCCCCCGGCTACGCCATCAATGCCTCGTGGCCCGGCGGCCGCTACACCCGCATCAGCGGCACCTCCGCCAGCGCCCCCATCGTCACCGGGGCCATCGCCGCCACCATGTCCAATGGCTCCGGCGTCAAGATGACTGCCAGTCAGGCCGCACAAGTCATCATGAACTATGCGGACGACGCCGGCATCCCCGGGCCGGATTCCGAATACGGCTTCGGCATCCTCGACGTCGGCCGCATCATGAGGCGCGGCGTCCCGGGCCTCATCGATGCCGCCATCACCAGCCAGCGTGTCGTCAAATCCACCTCTAAAAGCGGCAGCGACGAAATCCAGGTCACCATCCAGAACCGCGGCACCGCCGTTCTCGTCAATACCCTGCTCTCCGTCAGCAGCCCCTTCGGCAACCGCCAGTTCAACGCTACCACCCTGGCCCCCGGTGCCATCCAGACCTTCTCATTCCCTGTCCGCCTCTCCGGCCACCCGCCGATCCTCCCCGTCCAGGTAGATTCCCAACTCACCCTCGGCTCCAGCGGCCGCGACCTCACTCCTTACAACAATCAGCGGAGTGATTCGCTTTACGTGAAGTAACAGGCGCCCCCCTTGCGGAAAACGTCCTTTCGTCCGGTGCGGCTTTTGCCTATCAAGGTCCGGTCAATTGCCTCCTCGAATGACTGCCGGCCTGCCCACCCCCGGAGATTCCGACGCCCTGCGGCTCGTCGTCGAAGGTACCGTCTCGGAAACCGGCACGGAGTTTTTCCGCGCGCTGGTGAGGAACCTCGCCTCGGTGATGGGCACCACCGGCGCCTGGGTCACCGAGTATCTGCCGGAAACCTACCGACTGCGTGCCCATGCTTTCTGGCTCCACGGCGACTATCTGGAAGGCTATGAACGCTCCATCCCCAACACGCCCTGCGAGGCGGTCCTCAAGGAACGCAAACTGGTCCTCTTCCCCGACAAGATCATCGAACTCTATCCGCACAACGAGGACATCGAGAAGCTCGGGGCCGTAAGCTACATGGGAGTGCCTTTGTTCGACACCAGCGGGGAAATCATCGGCCATCTCGCGGTGCTGGATAACAAACCGCTTCCGGCCGAACCGCGGTTGATCTCGCTGTTTGAGATCTTCGCCGCACGCGCCGCCGCGGAGTGCCGCCGCCTCAAGGCCGAGCAGCTGATCCGCACCCGCGAGGAGCAGCTTTCATCATTGCTGGAAAGCCTGACGGACGCGGTCGTGGTTCTCGATTCGGAAGGCGTGATCGTGCGGGTGAACCCGGCGGCGGAGCGGAACTTCGGATGCACCGCGGAGGATCTGCTGGGCGAAAACCTGCGGGACTTCCTGCCCCCGGAGAGTGCCGCCAGCTTCGAAGCGTTTGCCAGGGAGCTCGACACACAAACCGGCGACGGCCAACTATGGATCCCCCGCAGCTTCACCGTCCAGCGCTGGGACAAATCCACCTTTCCCGCGGAGGCGACGCTCTCGCGCTTTGCCAACCGCGGCGGGAACTATCACACCTTCATCCTCCGGAACGTCGACGAACGCGTGGCGGCGGAGCGCCGCATCGAACTGCTCACCGCCGAGGCGGAGTATCTCCGCGTGAGCAGCGGCCTGGGTGAGATTCTCGGCAACAGCCCGGCCATGCGCGACCTCTTCGAATCGCTCAAGCGCGTCGCGGCGACGGATGCGACCGTCCTCGTCACCGGTGAAACGGGCACCGGCAAGGAACTCGTCGCAAGCTCGATCCATGAGGCGAGTTCGCGCAAGAACAAGCCGCTGGTGCGCGTGAACTGTGCGGCCATTCCGGGCACCCTCATGGAGAGCGAATTCTTCGGCCACGAGCGCGGTGCCTTCACCGGCGCGACCGCCAAACGCGAGGGCCGCTTCGCCCTGGCGGACGGCGGGACGATTTTCCTCGATGAAGCGGGTGAACTCCCGCTCGACTTGCAGGCGAAACTGCTGCGCGTCCTGCAGGAAGGCGAGTTCGAGCCGCTGGGCAGCACGCGCACCCGCAAGGTGGACGTGCGGATCGTTGCCGCGACCAACAGGGATCTCGGTGCGATGGTGGCGGAGGGAAAATTCCGTGAGGACCTTTTCTATCGGCTCAATGTCTTCCCGCTATGCGCGCCTCCGCTGCGCCAGCGCGGCTCCGACATCGCTCTGCTCGCCCGGGCTTTTGTCGAGGGCTTCGCCCGCCGGATGGGCCGCCGGCTGGACCCGCTGCATCCCGACGAACTCCGCCGCCTCCAGGACTACACGTGGCCGGGGAATGTCCGCGAACTCCAAAACGTGATCGAACGAGCGATCATCCTTTCCTCGGGCAGCCGGATCGACCTTCATCGCGCGATGCCCGCCGGAGCGACACCTCAGGTGCCGGCCATGGATCAACAGGATCCAAGGGTCCTGACAGCCGCCGAATTCGCCTCGTTGGAACGGGCCAACATCGAACGCGCCCTCGCCGTCTGCGGAGGGAAAATCTCCGGCGAAAGTGGCGTCGCACAGCGCCTCGGCCTGCCTGCCTCCACCGTCACCTCGCGGATGAAGGCACTCGGAATCCAGCGGCGGAATTGAAGAAACGGTCGCGATTTTTCGAGGACCCCCCTCGCGAGAATTCGTGATTCGCGATTTTTCGCGAGGCGAACTTGCCAGTCGGAAAATCCCAACTCACTACATACCAGTGAGGGCGTGGCACAAAAAGCCCTTGGCACGGTGCGAGCAATTCCAGTCCGCCTCTTCGCCCGGACTGTTTCCGTTAGCGAGGCTTCAACCAAAACCAATACCAACGAATCCATGAATACCGCAACCGATGCCACCGTGAACGGAATCAATACCGACGCCCTTCGCGGTGCGATCAGCGCCATCTCCGCCGACCCGGCCAACGGCCAAACCCATTGGGAAGTCACCTCGCACTGGCGCGGCGGCACCCAATCGGAGGCCCGCATCACCAACTCCACCCTCGGCGGCCAGCGCATCCCGAAGGACTTCACCCTGCGCGTGGACGAGCCCCTCGAACTGTGCGGCACCAACCAATACGCCAATCCGCAGGAATACCTCATCACCGTCCTCAACGCCTGCATGATCGTCGGCTACACCGCGTCCTGCGCGCTTGAGGGAATCGAGCTGGAGGAACTCCGGATCGAAACGGAAGGCGACATCGACCTGCGCGGATTCCTCGGACTCTCGCCCGAGGTCAAGCCGGGATACGGACAACTCCGCTATACCGTCCACATCAAGGGCAACGGCACGCCGGAGCAATTCGAGAAAATCCATCGCAATGTGATGGCCACCTCGCCGAATTACTACAACGTCTGCAATCCCGTCCCCCTGCAATCACGCCTCGTCGTGAAGTAATCCGGACCACCGGCGGTTTCATCCGGTGCACAGAGATGCCTTCGCGGCATTCTCCCCCGGGTGAAACCCATCCGGCCCGGCTTTGCTGAACCGGCCGGACTACTCGCCTTCTTTCTTCTCCGCCGATAGGGGGAGGCTCACTTTCCCCATGACCGGCGGGTACCGCCTTTCAAGCCTACCCGGCGCCACGGGTGTACCGGTATACCGGCGCTGCGCCACCGCCTGGTCCCCCGGAGTCGGTGGAACTTCCTCCGGTTTCACGCCATCGTTCTGGCACGCCGCCGCTGATAGTGAGATCGCGACCGCCGCCGTTTGCATGACGCGGATCGATCCGCAGATCGGACCGTGCTTCCGCTGCAACGCGATGACCTCGTCAACGGAACAATTCGTTAGATCGAAAACCTCTTTCCGGCAACGGCAGCAGAACCTCCCGCTGGCGGAAGGTTCCATCTCATCCCAGTTCATGGGACACTTGAATGAAAAATGGCTTTCGTTGATGCCGCCCATGGCCGTACTCAGTGAAGGTTGATGTCAGGACCAATCAGCAGGATCCTTGCCTTGCCGAAGGCATCCACCCGGCCCGCCAGCTTTGAGACCTGCTCGCGCGCGTCCTCAGGAAGGACATCCATCAGGCCGCTGCCTTTCAGCATCGCGCGGATCTTCCCGGCACTATCCTGCCCTGCCGTGGCGCGGATGATCTCGTCGTCATCCTTCTTGTCCTGCGGCGTGAAAAGCCCCTCGAACTGGCTCTTCGGTTCCGGCACCAGCTTCAGGTCCGGTTTTTCCAGCTTCGCCTCCTTGCTCACCCAGGCCACCGCTTCCTGCAACCCGCCAATCTCGTCCACCAGCCCGATCGCCAGCGCGTCCTTGCCACTGTAAACGCGTCCGCCGGCCAGCGATTCGAGATCGCCTTTCAGCACCTTGCCGCGGCCGTCCGTCACGCGCTTCTTGAAGGTATCATAAACCTTCACCATCGAGTCGCGCACCAGCTTCGCCTCGTCCTCGGAGAAACCTTGCATCATACTCATCGCTCCCGCGTTCTTGCCGCGTTGCGTGACATGAGTCGAAATTCCGAGCTTCTCCATCGCCTCGCCGACCACGAACTTCATACCCACCACGCCGATGGAACCCGTGATCGTCCCGCTCTCCGCGAAGATCCGGTTCGCACCGGCGGAAATGTAATAGCCGCCGCTCGCGGCCACGCCGCCCATGGAGACCGCGAACGGCTTGCCCGTCGCCCGCCACTCATCAGTGGCCTCCCACAGCACTTCACTCGCCAGCGCCGAACCGCCCGGCGAATTCACCCGCAGCACCAGCGCCTTCGCCTTGTCCTCCTTCGCCAGCTTCAGGATCTGCGTCCGTACCGGCGCCACCGACTCATCGGTGATGTCGCCATCCATCGCCACCACCGCCACGAAATCCTTCTTCGCCTTCAACTTCCCCGTGTCCTTGAACATGAGCTTGAAGACATCCATCATGCCCATCATCTCCGGCCCCTCCAGGTCCGGCAGATCGTATTCACGGTCGAAGTCCGCGTCCTCGCCGTAGGTCTCCTTCAACTTCTTCACGAAATCCGTCCGGTACATCAGGTGATCCGCGATCCCCGCGTCAGCAACTTCCTTGGCCGTTAGAACACCCGCGTCGATCGTGCTCTTCACCTTCGCCGGATCAACCTTCCGGCCCGCCGCCACTTGGTCGACGATCTGGCTGTAGATCGAGTCCACCAGCTTCTCCTCCTGCGCCTTCGCCGGATCACTGGGACCGGTGCGGTAGAACATCTCCCCGAAGCTCTTGAAATCGCCGATGTGGATCACATCCGCGCGCACCCCCAGCTTGTCCAGCAGGCCCTTGAAGTACATCGACTCCGCGAAGATCCCGTCGAACGAACAATCCGCCTCCGGCATCAGCGTGAAATGGTTCGCCGCGCTGCCCAGCACCGCCGTGCCATCACTCAAGTGCTCCGTGTAAACCCAGACATCCTTGCCCGCCTCGCGCGCGGCCAACAAATGGCGGCGGATTTCCTGGATCTGCGAAAAGTCCAGCATCGCCCCGTCCGCATCCACCACCAGCGCCTTCACGTTCGGATCCGTGATCGCCTTCCCCAAGCTTTTGGACAGGTCGAACATCGTTAGCGGTCGGCTGGCTCCCATCGAAAAATCGGGCAACATGGAGCCTTCCGCTTGCCCCGACTCGGAAAGCGGACCTTCCAGGTCATAAACCGCGATCTTCGGCTTCGGGGCCTTGCTGTCCTCCGGCTTCTTTTCCTCCGCAGCGGAAATGGCCAATGGGAACAAAAGACCCGGCAGACAGGCGAGCAAGCGCTTCATACCACCTCATGTAACATTCCCCGGCTCCGGCGGCAACCTCGTCGCCGCCTAAAAAACGGTAGGGAACGGCGGCTCGCCGTTCCGTAGAATCAAAACGCGCGCTCCCGGTTTTGACGCATACTGCCTTCACTGCCAAAAACGGTAAGGCAGACCGGCCCGGTCTGCCGAAGATTTCGAAAGGTTCCCCCTTCGGATGCGCCCTGCTTACGACCGCTTCCCTCAGTCATCCGCAATCAGCCCGGCCCTCACTGGATTCCGCAGAATATAGTTGCGCTTCTCAACCGCCGATTCCCAGTTCCCGCAATCGCGGCGATGCTTCTGAAAGCCACGGAACGGCGAGCCGCCGTTCCCTACCTTCATTTTCAGCTAGGCATCCGCACCCACAACCACGCGGTGGCAGAACATGGTCACCCCCCGACAGCCACGGAACGGCGGGACGCCGTTCCCTACCTTTTTTATGGATCACCGCGCCAACTGCTTCTCCAACGCCGCTGCCACAAATCCCGCGAACAAGGGATGCGGCCGGTTCGGCTTGGAGAGGAATTCCGGATGAAACTGCGCTCCGATGTAAAACGGATGATTCGGCAACTCAACGATCTCGACCAACCCCTCTTCCGCTGAGACGGAGGAGATCACCAAACCAGCCTCTTGCAGGCGGTCTTGGTAGTCGGAGTTGAACTCATACCGGTGGCGATGGCGCTCGTGGATGCGTTCCACGTTGCCATACAGGTCGGCAGCCTTCGTGCCGGTGAACAGGATCGATTCGGAGGAACCGAGCCGCATCGTCGCGCCCATGTCCTCGACGCCCTTCTGTTCTTCCTGCAAACAGATCACCGGATACTTCGTCGCCTTGTCGAACTCGGTGGAATTCGCTTCCGCCAGTCCGCACACGTTCCGCGCGAATTCGATGGTCGCGATCTGCATCCCGAGACAGATGCCGAAGTAAGGAATGTTCGATTCCCGCGCATACTTCGCCGCCAGGATCTTGCCCTCGATGCCACGGTCGCCGAAGCCACCGGGAACGAGGATGCCGTCCACGTCGCCGATCACCGCCTTCGCGCCGTGATCCTCGATCGCTTCCGCTTCCACCCGGATCACCGACACCTTCGTGTCATGGTGCGCTCCGGCGTGGATCAAGGATTCATAGATCGACTTGTACGCGTCCTGCAGCTCGATGTATTTGCCGGCCACCGCGATGGTCACCTTGTTCTTCGGGTGGATCACTTTCTGGACGAATTTCTCCCAATCCTCCAGTGCCGGCGCGGGCGTGTGGCCGAGGCCGATCTTGTCCACCACCAGGCGGTCGATCTTGTCACGCCTCAAGTCCAGCGGACACTCGTAAATCGTGTGGGCCACGTCCCGGAAAGCCACTACGTTCTTGCGCTCCACGTTGCAGAACATCGCGATCTTCTTGCGGTTGTCCTCGTCGAGATCCGTCTCCGTGCGGCAGATGATGATGTCCGGCTGGATGCCGAGCTCGCGGAGCTTCGCCACGGATTGTTGCGTCGGCTTCGTCTTCGCCTCGCCCGCCGCCTTGATGTAGGGCAGCAGCGTCACGTGGATGAAACACACGTTCTCCTTGCCGACTTCCAACGCGAACTGGCGCAACGCCTCGATGAACAGCAGGCCCTCCATGTCGCCGACCGTGCCGCCAATCTCGGTGATCAACACATCCACGTTCGGATTGTCCGTCGTCACCTTGTGCATCCGCGCCTTGATCTCGTCCGTCACGTGCGGGATGAACTGCACCGTCTTGCCGAGATACTCGCCGCGGCGCTCCTTCTTGATCACCGCGTCGAAGACCTGCCCGGAGGTCAGGTTGTTCATCCGGGAAAGCACCCCGGAAGTGAAGCGCTCGTAGTGGCCCAGGTCCAGGTCGGTCTCCGCGCCGTCATCCAGCACGTAAACCTCGCCGTGCTGATAGGGAGACATCGTCCCCGGGTCCACGTTCAGATAGGGATCGAATTTCTGCATCAGCGTGAGCAACCCGCGGTGCTCGAGCAGGGTGCCGATTGAAGCGGCCGCCAGGCCTTTGCCCAGCGAGGAAACGACACCGCCGGTGACGAAAATGTATTTCATGGAATGGAAAGTTTGGCTGGTTTCAGGGATCAGGATTGGGCGGCGAGGAGACGTTCAATCTCGCGGGCTTGCTCCGGTGTGTCCACCCCGGGGGAGGTGTCGGTGGTGGAAAGGACTTTGATGCTCGCGCCGTT
>CAXTTX010000085.1:0-6052 GCA_964247045.1 uncultured Verrucomicrobiales bacterium
GGGACATTCGCGCCGCGTTCGGAGGCGAGGATCAGGCCGAGGCCTGCATAGGACGTTGCCCAGGGGGCCGGGTCCTTCGATCCGGGCCAGTAGGAGAAAGAACCATCCGGCAGTTGCATGGAGAGCAGGCGGTCGGCTCCGGCCTGGATGGCCTGCGCGACTTTCTTCGCCGGCATTTCCGAGAAGCGGGGAATGACCGGCTTCAGGTCTTCCACGGCCAGCCATGGGACCAGCGAGGAGGTGGTTTGTTCGATGCAGCCGTAGGGGTAGTGGAGGAGGTAATCGATGGAGCCGGAGGCCTCGACCAGCGGCGAGCGCGAGAAGCCGAGCTCGACGTCGCCCCTTCCTTCCAACAGGCGCGGATCAATCTGGTCACGAAGGTTCCGCGACATTCCGGGCTGGTTGAGGCTGACCAGCTTCGACTGACGGAGCAGCGGCATCGGATAGTTGACCTCGAAGCGGGATTCCACGGCGTCCGAGAGCGTGTGCGTGAGCTGTGGTGTTAGATTGCCGTTTGCCAGGGAAACGGGCGTGGCGGTCCAGGTGAGCACCGCTTCACCGGTCTCGTCCGCGCGGACGGGGAAGATGACGGTGGCGGAGGCGCCGGGGGCCAGCATGACGGTTTCCCGGACGGGGCCAGTGGGGGTTGCACAGGGTGTGCCTTTGCCGCTGTCCGTGCTGAACTTGATTTCCCAAGTGCCAGCATACTTGGAGGCATTCTGGACCAAGACCTGCGTGTTGAAGGTGTCCGACTGGTTGGCGAAACGCGGTGCCTTCGGTTCCAGCATGAGATCCTTCTTCACCACCACGGCGGATTCGGCATTGCCGAAGCGCGAGCCGCCCTCGTGTGCGACCGCAATGAGGCGATAGCGGGTGAGCGTGTCCGGCAACTTGAAGGTATGGGTGAATTTGCCATCGGCCCCGGTGACCAGGGCGGGAGCCCAGGTGGCGCAGGGATCGAAGTTCTTGCGCAGGAGATCGGCGAGCTTGCCGAGGTCCCCGCCACCGCCGACGAAGAAGCCCTTGTTGCTGAAGTAGAGGCTTTCCGGATCTTCCGGGATGAAGGTTTCAAACGAGGTTCCCGTTTCCACGTCGAGGACGCGGGGTTCGTAGAATTCCTCCAGGGGAGATGGCGTGTCATAACCCATGACGGCGAGGGTGCCCTCATCTTCCGCGTAGAGCGTGACTTCCGCACCGGCGGCGGGTTTGCCATCTGCCAGGGCGACCGTGCCGCTCAGCGTGATTTCATCGCCGGGGCGATAGGAGGTGGACACCGGTTCGAAGTTCACGGCGAGGCGGTCGAGCTGGTTTTCCACCATCAGCTCGCAATAGCCGAGGCGGAGCTGGGGTTGCTTGTGCTCGCGGCCGGATTCCTTCGCGCCTTTGACGATGAGGACGGAGACGAAGGCGTTCGGCGCGTCTTCATCCGTCAGCGGGATGTCGATCACCGGATTGTCCGCCTTCAGTTGTACCTGGAAGGAACGCAGGACCTTCTCGCGCTCCACGGTCACCAGCGCGGTGCCCTCGATGGGCGAGAGCACGAGCACCTTGGCGGTTTCCCCGGGTTTGTAGGACTTCTTCCCGGCGACGAGCTTCACGCGCATGCCGTCCTCATACATCCAGGGGTATTCGGTCGTGCCATAGACATAGAGGCGGGTGACGGTCGCGAAGGGCCGGCCATCCGGATCCGTGCCGCGCACGGTCAGGAAGTGGAGGCCCGTGGACTTCGGCGTCACGGTGAAGACCGTGCCTTCCTTTGCGGATGCCGTGGGATCGAGCGTGAGTTCGGAAGTGATCACCGTTTCCTCGGCGGTGTCGTTGCGGGTGGTGGTCTCGCCGGAATCGGTGCGGGATTTCACGGCCGAGTTCACCTCGCGGGTGAGGGTGGCGTTCACCTTGAGCGCGCCGTTGAAGGGTTCTCCCGCCGTGTCGGTGGCGACGATGCGCAGCGGCAGGGCTTCACCGGCCCGCACCAGCTTATCCACACGCGAAACGCCGATGTAAACGGAGGCCGGATGCACGGTGGTGGTGACCGTGGAGGTCAAGGTCTGGTTATTCGCGTCGGTGACCTCGGAGGAGACGATGACCTCGCGGGCGGTGGGAAATTCGGCCTGCGGGATTTTGGTTTCGATCGTGGCCTTACCATCGGCGGAAAGCTGGATTTCGCTTTCGACTTGGGTTGCCTGGCGGTTGTTCTCTTCCTCTTCGTCCGAGCGGTAGCCGAAGTAATGATACCAGTAGGCCCAATCATCCACGCGGTGGTTGCCGAAAAGGAAATCGCGGAAGCGCTCCGGATAGGGATTCTCCTCGGTTACCCGGCTGTAGGTCTTCACCTTCCCCGCGGCGACGGGCTGGCCTTGGTAATACGAAGCTGTCAGATCGGAGGTGACGGCCGTTGCTCCGGGTGTCAGGGCCGCGAGGGTTTGCTTGATCTCGAAGGCATTGCGGCGGAACTCCTCGACCCGCAGCGGGATTTCGAAGCGCGCGCTCGCGAGCATGGACTCCTGTTTTTCCCAGTCTTCTTCCAAGGCCTCCGCGGCGGTGAGTTCCTCGGGATACTCGAGGCGGACCGTGTGCGTGCCGGTCTTGCCGGCGGGAAGCGTGTAGCTGAAATCGAACGAGCCGGAGGCGGAGATCGTGACCGGACTGGAATGGATTTCCTTCTCAGTGGGATCGATGACCACGATGCGGGCGGCACCGGGCTTCGCCGCTTCGATGGTATTGCCATTTTGACCACGGATGATTCCCTTCAAGCGGACTGTTTCTCCCGGCCGGTAAAGCGAGCGGTCGGTGAAGAGGAAAGCCTTCCGGACAGGGCCATCCGACTTCAGGTAGGAGGTGCGGATCGGGAAATGCCACGTGCCCACGGTGGACAAGGTGGAATCGAAGGCGGTGATGTAATTGTCCCCCGCGAGCGAGGCTTGCAGATGACGGACGGCATCCGTGCGCGGAACCTTCGCGAGGCCGGCGGCATCGGTCGCGATGTTGCCGATGAGCGCGGCATCTTCGCCAAACATCCGGACGTTCACTCCGGGCAGGGGAGCGCCGGTGTCGCAGGAGAAAGCGTAAACCAGAGCTTCGCCCGAGGTGACTTTCCATGCGAGGCCGATGTCCGTGAGTTGCACCAGTGCCTGCACGTTGCGGCGGCCTTCCTTGGTGTCCTGTTTGGGCGTGCCGGTGATGTCTACGAAGAGCGTGGCGTTGCGGACATCCTTCGGCAGCAGTTCATCCCAGGAGAGGGTGATTTCCCTGGAGGTGTCCACGCCATTGTCGAGCGGGATGTCTTTCTCCAGGATCGTTTGCCCGCCGACCAGCGCGTAGGGAAGCGGTGCGGTCGGCTGGACGGCCTCGCCATCGTGGCCGACGCCGGAGTAACTGCGGTAGCCCTGATAGGCGCGGATGAGATCGGTGCCCGCTGGCTTCTTGATGCGGACGTGCAGGCTGGCAAGGTTCACCGTGCGCACCTTGTAAGTGCGGCTGCCGTTGGCGAGCTGCGCCTCGTTGTTCGAGGGCAGGATCAATTCCGGGTCCAAGTGTTCGAAGCCGACGTCCTCGCTTTCCGGTCCGGCGAGATCCAGTCCCGCGCGGGAGGTGAAGGGCGGCCTGAAAGTCACCCGGTATTTGTCGAAATCCGTTAGATTGCCGCTCAGCAGGATCGTCTTGCCGTCCATCGTCGCGCTGAGGTTGTCGGGGCGCGGGGAGATATCGACACACTTGGTGAGGAAATCGACGGGGAGTGATTCGGGGACCGGTTGATTGAACTCGATCTGGATCTGCCGCGGCTCGTCGGAATTCAGGATTGGGCGGATGGCGGCGACCTTGAAGCGCTCGATCTTGCCGATTTCATAATTGCTGTCCTCGACGGTCCGGGCGTTTCCGGCCTGGTTGGGGAGGCCCTTCAGAAACGACACTGCCCAGCCCTCGCCCGGAGGCAGCGGGGACAAGGGAGCTGCCACCAGCACGTTGGGCACGATGCTTTCCTTGGCCGTGTCCGGCGCGGGGCTGCCGGGAAAGCGCGAGGCCCAAGGGCGGGTGCCGGTGGCGTAATAGCCGGCGCGCTCGAGCGTGCATTTTTCCAGTTTGGCGGCGACGCGCTGGCCGTTCTTCGAGGCGAAGGAGACGAAGTTCGCGGCGGCCGATGGTTCCACCGAGTCGTTGAAAACAATCAGCCATTGTCCGGTGGATGCCGAGTAGTCCTCGCTCCAGCGGTTCGGTTGGCTGGTGGCCGTGATGCGGAAGTTGTCCGAGGAGAGCGTCGCGAACTTCCCGGCGGCGACGACCGAGGCATCGAGGAGCTGCCGGTTGGCCGGGATGGCGAAGGTGTAGGTCGTGCCGATGGCGGGCGGCTGGTCCGGAAGGAACTGCGCGATGTTCTGCGCCTTCCATTTCAGCCTGCCGGGCAGCGCGGGCTGGATGTCCAACCAGGTGTTATCCACGGTCTTTCCCAGTTCCGTGGTGACGATTGCCGGGGAATCGAGCACGAGGTCGATCTGGGATTCCGGTGTGAGCGAGGGGGTGGATACAACCAGCCGGGGGGCTGCGGAAGCGGCCATCGCGCTGATGGCCAAAGTCGCCGTGAAGGCGGGGAGCGTGGTTTTCATGGACGTGTGGTCAAAAGACCCGTGTCGGTGATATACGAAACCTTGCGAATGGATATTCATTTCATGATGCGTGGAGTTGATAATTTTTTAAGGTGGCTTCGGGCATTGCTCTTGGTGGGAAAATCTGCGAGGTTCCCCCCGTGACAAGCCTGCTGAAATTGCCGTTCCGCGGGATCGTCGCCTGCGCGGCGCTCCTTTTGGCGGGCTGTGCCCAGGACTTCACGCTGGTGAGCCACCGCACTTCCTCCAGCGCGAAGGCCGGGGTGGCGGATTCCTTCGGCTACCGCAAATGGATTTCTCCGGATGTGAAGCAGGACGTGGTGATCATCGGCATCCACGGTTTTTGCGGCGCGTCCATCGACTACGCGAACCTTGGAAACCATTTTTTGCAACATCAGCCGAAGACCGGCCTCTATGCCTATGAGGTCCGTGGCCAAGGCAGCGACCCCATCCGCGAGCGCCGTGGCGATATCGGAGATCCGCAGGACTGGTACCGCGATTTGTTCGCCTTCACCCAATTGGTGGAGGAGCGCCACCCGGACGCGAAGATCATCTGGTTCGGCGAAAGCATGGGCGCGCTCATCGCCTGCCATGCCCTGCGGCAGGCTCCGGAAAAAGATCCGCCCATCGACGGGTTGGTCCTTTCCTCGCCGATCGTGCGCTTCCGGGACGACATTCCCGCCTGGACGCCGGGTCTGGTGCGGATCGCCGCGACGACCTTGCCGCTGGCGCGGATCTCGCTGGAGACCCTTTCGGGCGGGCAAGACGTCCAGATGACGCAGGGTTCCTTCCACAACGAGCAGACCCAGACGAATTCCTACAATATCGAGAAGCACACGCTACGGCTCATCGACACGCTGAGCCGCCATATCGGGAACATGAACGATTGCGCGGCGCATTTCCGCCAGCCGGTACTGGTCCTCCATGGCGGGAAGGACTATTTCAACAACGATTCGGACGTCCGTGGCTTCGTGGCGCGGATTCCGTCCAGCGTTTCCGCGACCTACCACAATTACCCGCAGGCCTACCATTTGCTGATGTATGACGAGCAGCGGGAACGGATTTTCAAGGATGTGGAGCGCTGGGTGAACCTCCTGCGGAAGGACAAGCTTCGGAAACCCTAGGCAAAACGGGGGGTGAAAATTGTCAGGATTCGTCTTGACGGGTCGGGCGGGATGGCCATTCTTCGCGCCCCGCAACTCTACCCCTTTTTCAGTCATGGCGCGTATCTGCAGTATCCGAGGAACCCGCGTCCGCTCCGGCGGCAAAATCCACCGCTCCGGTTTGGCCAAGAAAAAGGGCGGTATCGGCCGTCACGTCACGAAAGTGGTGAAGCGCACGATTTCCCCGAACCTCCAGACCAAGCGCATCTGGGTGCCGGAACTCGCTAAATACGTGAAAATCAAGCTGAGCTGCCGCGCCCTCAAGACCGTCAACAAGAACGGCGCCTA
>CAXTTX010000085.1:6062-12770 GCA_964247045.1 uncultured Verrucomicrobiales bacterium
TTACCTTGAAAAAGGCCGGCATCATCTGATTTCGCTTCCGCGGGACAGACTTTGAATTTCCTCGAATTGGCCCGGTGGTGACACCGGGCTTTTTCGTGCTCTCACTCCACCACACAGGGCACCAGGACGCCGTCGCTCATGCCGTGGATCTTTTTCTTGTCGGCCGGGACGATGGTGGCGAGGCAGCCGCCGAAACGGGTTTCGCCGGCGTCGTCGGTGAAGAAGTAGGGGCAGAGGCGGACGCGGCCCTGCATGATTTCCACCGAGCCGTCTTCCCGGAAGACGGGGTGCTCGATTTTCCGGCCTTCGCGGAATTCCTGGAGGATCCAAGGTTGTTCGGACGATTGATCCAATGCGGTGTGGAGGCGTTCCGACCATTCGGCGGAGGGCATGTCGTGGCCGATGAAAACGCCGCGGGAGCCCCAAGCGGTTTCGTGGAATCCACTGACCTTGAGGACCAGCTTGCGCTCCTTTTGGCTGAATTGGGCGACCTCGTCCCAGGAATGGGCGTTCAACCGCGGCAGGGCGGCGTGGGGCGGGAGCGGTTCCGGGTCGAGCACCCAGCCGAAGGGGACCAACTCCCGCAGGCGGCTGAGGTGGCTGCCGCGGAGGGTTTGTTCCCAGATCTTTTTCAGGGCAGGGGACCAGAGCAGGGCGAGCCAGAGCTTGTCCTCCAGGTGCGGTTTGAAAGGCGGGGTGATGCTGAGTTTGCCCTCGGCGGAGACCTCCGCGAGGTGTTTCACGGAGGGGATGGATTCCCAATCGAAGAGCTCGAAGAAGCGGTAGAGGGCCTTTCCGTCGCGCTCGTATTCTTCCGCGGAGGCGACGTCCCATGCCGGGCCGAGTTCGCCGGTGAGCCACTCCATTTCAGGGCGGTAGTCCGCGGATTCATCGGAAACCAGCACGGTGCCGCCCTCCGGCATTAGCGAGCGGAAGCCGTCGATCATTCCGTCCGGACCACCGAGAACGTCAAAACCCGCCTTGGCATAGACCCGGGACAACCACGCGGTCACGCCGATGCCGCCGGGCACGCTGTCCAACTCGGACATGGCAAAGCCGGTTTCGGTGAGGATCAGGTCCGGGCGGATCACGCGAGGGAATTGTTCCGCGGTGCCGGGCAGGCGCTGGAGGCGGGCGAGCCAGTCGGGTTTGCCTTCGTCGAGCAGTTCGGAGAGCCAGCCCGGGAGCTTGCCTGCGGCGCTGCGGCGATAGAGCGAGTCGCAGGCCTGCTGGAAGCGGGCCAGCGGGTGGCCGAGTGCCATCATCTGGCGGGCCTCCGCCTTGGTGAGTTTGAGGGGCTCCGGAGACCATCGCCAGGCACCGCCACCAAACAAGCCGCCTTCCGGCAACGCGGCGCGCAATTCAGAAAGTCCCAATCCCATTCCGGGCCGAACTTTCACCTCATTGGGGGGATTGCCAAGTGATTCTTCGCGCTTGCAATCCCGGCACGCTCGCCCTCATTTGTAGTCTAAGGACGAATGCCTGAAGTCTTGAGCTACCTTTGCCCCTATTGTGGTTCCGACGTCCGCGTCGGTGAACCCTGCCCGGGCTGTACCACGAAGGTTCGGAAACGCAAGACGGCCCGCAGGTCCTGGGAGCAAAAGAAGAGCCAGGATGGCCTTGATCTGCCGAGCGACGATTTCGACTACGAGGACTTCATCGCGCGTGAATTCGGGAAGAAGCCGCACCAGACACTGGGGGTGAAGTGGTATTGGTGGGCACTGGGGGTGGTGGTCGTTGGCGCGTTGATTGCCGGGGTTTTCCTAGGCCGTTGAAACGGACCGCAGGAGTGCAAAAAAACCCCGCCACGGCGAACCGGGCGGGGCTTGAATTTGTCTTGGATCGACTGTCGTGGGATCAGGCTTCCTCAGTCTTTTCCTTCGGCGCTTCGAAACCGTATTTGGCTTCGAGGTCGTTGGCCGTTTCCGCGGCTTCCGTGGAGGCCTGTGGGACGGACTCGACGGTGGTGTCGACGACGGGCTCGGCGATGGCCACGGTTTCTTCCGTGGCGGCAGTCACCACGGGGGCAGAAGCGGCGGGCGGCAAGGGAGCCAGCACGACCTTGGTGGGCTCGCGCTCGGGCTCCTGGTCCTCACGCTCGTCCTGACCCTTCGATTGGGCACCGGAGACGGTCATCTTGCGGCCCATGAAGGGCTGGTCGTGGAGCACTTCCACGGCGCGGACGGCTTCGTCCTTGCGGAGCATTTCCACAAAGCCGTAGCCCTTCGAACGATGGGTGCTGCGGTTGTAAACGATCTCGACGTTGCGGACGCCGCCGATGCCCTTGAAGAGTTCCTGCAGGTCTTGTTCCGAGACGTCGTAGGACAGGTTGCCCACGTAGACGCGGGTGGATTCGACGCTCCGGCCATCGCCTCCCTTGGGACGGTCGGCGCGAGGAGCGCGTTCTTCGCGCGGGGCGCGTTCCTCACGGGGCGGGCGTTCCTCACGGGGAGCGCGTTCCTTGCGTGGCTGGTCTTCACCTTCCGCACGGGGTTCGCGCGGCGGGCGAGCATCGCGGGAGTCGCGGGTGTTGGATTTCGGCTGGCGGCCATCGTTGGAACCTTCCTGCGGTTGTTTCGCGGCCTGCTGGGGCTGGCGCTCCAAGCGGGACGGCGGGGCGGGCTCCTTGTAGAGACCGACGGCCTTCAGGATTTTCTGCCAGAGCGTGAGCTTCGGCGGAGCGTAAGTGCGGGCAGGGCGTTGCAGGGCGCCTTGCGGGCGGAATTCCTCGGCCTTGTTGCCACGGCCATGGGATTGTCCGTGGTTGCCGCGGGAACCACCGCTGTTGCGGCGGTCATCATTGCGGCGATCATCGTTGCGACCTTCGGTGCTGTTATTGTTGCGGTTTCTGTTTGAACCACCGCGTGAGCGGCGGCGACGACGGTCTCCCGAATCGCGGGAGTCTTGTGTTGCATTTGACATTTTTGTCAGTGGTCTGGTGGTTTCAGGCGGCCCGGCGCGGTGGGTTCAAAAACCCGGCAGTGCTGGAATGGACCTCGTGCGACCGGCATGGCCCGACAAACCCGGCTTTCTTGGTGCCGGGGTGAAGCTCCGCAGCGCCTGCGGAAGGGGACTTCACCCGTGTCGGAAACAGCCGGCTTGCGCCGCCGCCCGTGAGGCAAGTGGTTCCGGATTCCTGACCGCCAGGCCGATCTTTCACGACCCGTTGAGGATGGGGTGAAACTTCGTAGGCACTCGGCCGGATGCGGGGCATCGGAGGGTTGGAAAAACCTGCTCGCCGTGAAACTACGGGATTTTGAAGCTTTGGCAAGGACCGATGGAAATACGCCAGTTGGAGCACTTCCCCGGCTGCCGTTTCGCGCGCAACATCCCCGCCATTCGACCCGTAGCCCGGGTTTATGATTTTGCGCTCCCTGATCCTCATTTTGGCGATTTTCCTGCCCTTCCGGACCATGGGCCGGCCTCCGAACGTGGTCTTGATCCTGGCGGACGACCTTGGCTACGGGGAAATCGGGGCTTTTGGCCAAACACTGGCTGCGACGCCGAATTTGGACCGGATGGCGGCGGAGGGGCTGAAATTCACGCGGTTTTATGCCGGATCGACCGTTTGCGCGCCGTCGAGGTCGGTGTTGATGACCGGGCAGCACACGGGGCACACGCGGGTGCGGGGGAATGGGGGCAAGGCGAATCCCCTTGCCCAGCAATTGCTTGCGGAGGATGTGACGGTGGCGGAGGTGTTGAAGCCGGCGGACTACTCGACAGCACTGATCGGGAAATGGGGGCTGGGCGAGGAGGGCAGCGAGGGCGTGCCGAACAAGCAGGGCTTCGACTATTTCTATGGCTATCTCAAACAGCTCCATGCCCACAACCCGTACCCCGAATTCCTGGTTCGCAACGAGGAACGGGTGAAACTCCGCAACGTGACGGTGCCGACCAGCGCCGGCGGGGAAGCCCGCGAGGCCGGTGCGGGATTTGCCCGGGAGCCGCTGGACTACGCTCCGGACCTGATGGCGGCGGAGGCGCTGAAATGGGTGGAGGAGAATCGCGAAAAGCCGTTTTTCCTCTACTGGTCGCTGATCACGCCGCATGCGAACAACGAGGGCAACAAGGTGGGACGGGGGCAGGAGGTGCCGGACGCGGGGGACTATGAGGACAAGCCCTGGCCACAGGCGGATCGCAACCATGCCGCCACGCTAGCGCGCCTGGACGCGGATGTGGGCCGCTTGCTCGCGCTGTTGAAGAAACTGGAGATCGACGGGAACACGCTGGTGATCTTCACGAGCGACAACGGGCACCACCGCGAGGGAGGGAATGACCCGGAACTTTTCGACGCGAACGGGCCATTCCGCGGATTGAAGCGGGACCTAACCGATGGCGGTATCCGCGTTCCGATGATCGCGCGCTGGCCTGGTGTGACCCCTGCGGGGAAAACGATGGACGGTGTATTCTGGTTCGCGGATATCCTGCCGACCCTGGCGGGACTCGCCGGGGTGACGACGCCGGCAGGTGATGGATTCAGTTTCTCGCCGCTGCTGTTGAACGCGCCTTGGGAGCAACCGGTGAGGCAACCCTTGTATTGGGAATTCCACGAGGGTGGATTTTCGCAGGCGGTGCTGATGGACGAGCGGTGGAAAGCGATCCGCCTCAATCGGCGCGACACACCCGTGCAGGTTTTCGATACGAAAAAAGATCCGGGAGAAGAGCGGGATCTATCAGGAGAACGACCGGACCTGGTATCGAGGTCGAAGGAATATTTCGTGGCGCTGCGGGATGAGAACGCCCGGTGGCCGGGGGTGGATGCGGGGGTGGCCAAATAGCTGCCGGGAGGTAATTCGTGGCCACAAAATCTAGCACCCAGTCTTGATTGTCTGCCACAACCGTATATGGAAGTTCCATAGCAGAGGGAGAAATTGATGACTCGTTACCTGTTGTTCTTGCCGGAATACTGGTTTCAACCCAGTGCGTCCTGCCACTTCTCGATCTCCGCCTTGACGTTGGAGATCGAAGGAGCGCCGGGGTTGGTGCGGGCGGCGAGGGCGCGGTCGAGGGAAAAGACGTCCTTGGCATCCGGGCCGTAGGCGGGGTCGATGGCGGCGAGGTCCAGTTGGTCGAGCGGGGTTTTCGTGGCGATGGCTTCGGCGACGGCCTTGCCGACGAGTTCGTGGGCATGGCGGAAGGGAATGTCCTTTTTCACGAGATAGTCGGCGAGGTCGGTGGCCAGCAGCATCGGGTCCGCGGCGGCGGCACGGCAGTTCGTCTCGCGCAGTTCCATGGCGGAGATCATTTCCGTGTTCACGGCGAGGATGAGGCGCAGGGTGTCCACCGAGTCGAAGAGGGGCGGCTTGTCCTCCTGGAGGTCGCGGTTGTAGGTGAGGGGCAGGCCCTTCACGGCGACGAGGAGGTTCATGAGGTTGCCGACGAGGCGGCCGGTCTTGCCACGGGTGAGCTCACAAACGTCCGGGTTCTTTTTCTGCGGCATCAATGACGAGCCCGTGGTGTGGGCATCGGAAAGGGCAGCGAAGCCGAACTCGGCCGTACACCAGAGGATGAGGTCCTCGCTGAGTCGGGAAAGGTGAACCCCGCAAAGCGAGATCACGAAGAGCAGTTCCGCGATGTAGTCACGGTCCGCGATGGCATCCATGGAGTTTTGCGTCACGCCTTCGAAGCCGAGTTCCAGGGCGATCGCGCGGCGGTCGAGATTGATGGTCGAGCCTGCCAACGCGCCGGATCCGAGCGGGGAAATGTTCAGCCGTGCCCGGCAATCGGTGAGGCGGGATTTGTCGCGTTCCAGCATTTCCACGTAGGCCAGGAAATGGTGGCCTGCCGTCACCGGTTGGCCGCGCTGGAGGTGCGTGTAGCCGGGAATGATGGTGGTGGCGTATTTCGTGGCGCGGTCGAGCAAGGCCCGTTGCAGGAGGGTGATCGCGATGACCAGCCCGTCGATTTCCTCGCGGGCGTAGAGGCGGGTGTCGGTGGCGACCTGGTCATTCCGGGAGCGGGCGGTGTGGAGCTTCGCCCCGGCGGCGCCGATGCGTTTGGTCAGCTCCGCCTCGATGTTCATGTGGATGTCCTCCAGCGAGGTGCGGAATTCGAATTTCCCTGCGATGATGTCCGCTTGGATTTCCCGGAGGCCGTTCTCGATCTGGGCAAATTCCCCGGCCGTGAGCAGGCCCGCACCCACCTGGGCACGGGCGTGCGCGATCGAGCCGGCGATGTCGTGGGGGAAGAGCCGCCAGTCATAGGAAATCGACTCGCCGAATTGCTGGACGAGCGAGGAGGTGTCTTGGGTGAAGCGGCCTTTCCACATGGGCGTGATTTGAGGCGGGAGGGGGGCGGATGAAAGGAGAAAAATTCCGGAAATTCCGGCCCCGGGGGAAACAAGCGGTTGCAATCCCGCCGCCCTATCAGATGAATGGAGGCGGGTCGTGGCCCGGAAGGGTTCCGGGCGGCCTCCAATCAGCATCCAACCCACCTGAAACCATGTCCTCGAAAATCGTTCCTTTGATCAGTTCCGGCACCGCCGGTCCGCTCGGCGTCCTCCACCTTCCGCGCTTGTGGCAAAAGGCTTCGCTTGGCGCGGCCGGCAAGCTACACCCCGACTACCCGGCCTGTGGCAAGGGCTACGACGGTATGGTCCTCGCGGGACTGGGACTGGATGAGACCCTTTTCCTTAATTTCATCGCCGACAGCAAGCCAACCTACCCCCAACTGGAAGCGTGGGTAGTTGAGCAATCCGGCGGTCTCGTT
>CAXTTX010000085.1:12780-14611 GCA_964247045.1 uncultured Verrucomicrobiales bacterium
GTTTCGCGCGTTGTCCTGCCGAAATCATCATCCCGCCGCCCAGCGATTCGCAGCGTTCGCGCCGGTTCGCTCGATGCGGCGGCCGTGGCGAAGCTCAATGCCGACATTACCGGTTACATCCACGCGGATTCCGTCCGTACGGAGGTTCTTTCCGCCAATGGTATCCCCGATGAAGGAAAAATCCGTGACGCGGTGAATCTCAACAACCTCGACGACTGGCTCGCGTTCCACCGCGACGAGATCGCGGGTTGAGGGCCCGCTTTTTGGGGACATAACAGGATTCCGGAAGGCAAAAATTCCGGGGCAGGGGATGCCGCGTCTAATCCAGATGCGGCCTCCGGGGGTGGATTTTGACTATGGACTTGTGGGGGGATTCCCGGGGAAAAGGGCAGGTTCCGTTTGTGGAACGCCGAATCGAGACTATTAAGCCGCCCCGCTGCGATCGCCCGATTAACCCAGGCACCGTGGGGTGACTTATTCCGAGCGAATCGCCGTGCGAATAAGCCACTGCCAAGGCGCGGCCCATCAACCCCATTGACCCTAAATCCATCAAACCCCTGGTCCTCCTCCATGGAAGACCGTAGCCGGGGGTTTTTACCCGTACCGATACCCATGAAACCCGCCCGATTTGTTCAAGCCTTCCTGGCCACCACCACCGCATTCATCCAGTATGCTGGAGCGACTGATTATCAGTTCAATGCAACCGACACCGACTTTTCCACCGGCTTTACCCCCACGCTTACCAGCGGGGGCACGAGCACGGCCGACCGGCTGCTTTTCGGCGGCACGAACACCGGTTACTTCACCACGGACGACCTGACTGGAATCACAGTCAACTCCGTTGTGTTCAATGGCACTTCCGCCGCGTTGAACATTGCGTTTATCGACCGCGGCACGGGTGACAACCTGATCACCTTGGGCGGAGTCAATCCGGTCATCAATTTCGCGAACGCCGCCCTTGCCGGCGTGTCGGACAATCTCGACCACACCTTCGTGGCAAACGGTTACATCACCAAGACCGTGGGCTCCGGTGGTGCAGGTGCCAATCCGATCCTGGGAGGATCACTGAACCTCGTAACCAACGGCGTGACGGTGGCCATGGCCGATACCGGCGGAGATGCCCTTCCTGAAATCACCCTGCAAGGTGGGATCACCGGCAGCGGAACGCTCACCGTGAACAACGCGGACGCCACGGCTGGCATCGGCGCTCCGGGAGACACGACCCCTTCCTGGGGAACTCTCCTGGTCAATACGGACAACACCGCTTTCACGGGTCCGGTCGCCATCACGCGGGGACGTATCGTGGTGAATGCGAACAACGCGCTGGGAACCGGCCCGATCACGGTGGGTGGACTTACAAACGCGGGAGGTGTACTCGCCTTGGGCGGCAGCCAATATCCCGGCGGCGGCAACAATTACGGTCTCATCACCCTGCCGGCGACGGGCATCGCGCTCGCGAATGCCTTGAACCTCGGCGGTGAAACCGCAGGCAACTATCAGAACGGTCTCGTCAACAACGGCGGCATCAACTCAATCACGGGAGCGGTGCTCCTGCAGCAGGCGACCGTCAATATCGCGGTGAACAACGGCTCCACCCTGAAACTCACGAACAGCGTGGGTGAAAGTTTCTCCGGAGCGTCCCTGGTCAAAGGCGGTGACGGTTTCCTGTATGTCAACAACGCGGCGTTCACGGGCGCGGGATCGATCGTCAACAATGGTCACCTCGCCTTCACGGGAACGGCACCAGCCGCCGGCACCATCGCGGTGAACGGAGCCAACACCGGCCTGCTGGTGGCGACGCCCGGGAACGCCTATCCGACGATCACCTCCG
>CAXTTX010000086.1:0-629 GCA_964247045.1 uncultured Verrucomicrobiales bacterium
ATTTCAGAAACCGGCACGACGGTGGTAAAAAAGCCCATCTGCCGTTTCCAGATGATCAAAGGCTCCAGATCGGCAAGGTATTCGTCTTTGGCAATGACCAGCAAATGTTCCGCTTCCGGACCGCTGCGATCGAGCAGGCTGGCGTCGTAATTCAAAAAAGTCTGCTGGTAAATTTGTTCGAAAGAACGGCTGCGGGCGCGGCCTTTTGCGTTCGACAACTCATTTTCCCCACTGCCGCCCACATGGTGCACGCGCACCTGCATACTGGTGTAAATCCGCAACACTTTAGTGATGGGATTATACTGCACCGGATACAGCCAGAGCGCCTGACCACGCACGTCGCGCATGACAAAAGGCTGCTGCAGATCGGCCAGCCGACCGGGGAAGAAAGCATCGTGTTCGTACACCGAACTATAGGTATACGGTACCGTGGCCGGGTCTGTAGTCCGTTTTAGATCTCCTTTGGAAGGAGCGACATCAACGTTGGGAAAATCCTGGTACTCCGAAGCCACGATCTCGACGGCCATGTTACCCGCACCCGGAATGAGCAGCGAGGTCGCAAACTTGGGTACGTCCGGAGCGCCGGCCTGTAGCAGCGGCGTGCCTTTGTCCATGGACAGCACGAAAGC
>CAXTTX010000086.1:639-7819 GCA_964247045.1 uncultured Verrucomicrobiales bacterium
CTGCGGCGTCGTTACCGGCAACCGATCGACGTCAGTCAGCGCAAAAAGCAGGGTGGTTTCCGTAGCGGATTTGGCGAGCACGGTGACGCGGGCTTCGCTTTTGGCCTGGGCGACTAGGGCGGTTACGGAAAGGCAGTAGAGAATGAACGTAATGAAATTCTTCATAGAAAAAGGATGTGCAGAATGAGCGGAACGAGTCGAATGCGGAACGTGCGGAATACGGAATGATGATTACGGAATGCGGAATTGGGTAGCCTGGGGTTGGTGGGTTTTCTTATTCTTGGGATGATGGTTAAACACTAGAATTGTGGTGCAATGACAATCAACAATTTATTCATTATTCCAATGCGATTTTGTCATGTCGAGCGTAGCCGAGACATCCGAGTCTTTTATTAAAAAATGATTTTCGACTCTGCTGATTATTAAGCCTCAAACCCCCACTCACTCAATCACCACCCGCTGCGTTTGTCTTCCCGTTTGTAAAAAATATAAACCGCTGGGCCAATCAATTATGGAAATACGGGTCAGTGCAGTAGCGGCTAAATTTTCCTGCCAAACCAGGTGGCCCGTGCTGGTAAATAATCGGGCGGGAATGGACTGGGAACCGGGGTTTTCAATGATCAGCATTTCCCGCGCCGGATTCGGGTACACGCGCAGGGTGGCGGCATCGACGTTTTGCGTAGCGGTAATGCCGGGGGTGTATAAACTAAAATACACGTCGGTGAAATTTTCGGCATGGTCCACTTCCTGCACCCGGAACCAGCACCAGGCCGCTCCGGGAGTAGCGCCGGGTTGCACGATCAACTTTAAATACGCCTGAATGGTATCGTACACCAGATTCATCGTCCCGTTCGGCGGAATGCCGACGTAACAGGTGCCGTAGTCGCATAAGTCGATATTCCAGTCCGTTGGCTGACTGATTTCCAGCTGCCGCCATTTGAGCTGCAATGGGTTACCGGAGGGATTGTCGAAGTGAATATAACACTCGTTGGCCAGGTTCAGCGCCACTTCCTGCGTCAAAACCGGCGGCAAAGCCTGGAACGTTTGCCCACTGGCGCAAGGCATGGCTCCGGGTGTAACCAGGATCAGCAACAGGAAGAAATGGCGAAAGGAATATAACACTACCGAACAGTTTGAATTGGACGGTACAAAGTACGGCACTTGCCCGCTTAGCGGAATGGCTTAATGCTTATTTTGGTTAAAGACGGACAAAAGGAAGGTCAATTACCGGCGTGTTTTTACAGAACCTGGTCGGTCTGAAATCTTTCCTGCCGGAAACGTCGCATTTGGCGCGGGCTTTTCCACAATTTTTGAAACCCTGCTTACCTTGCCGGAACATTCCTTTCACCCTCCTAACAAAACGAATATGCTCACTGGTATGTTGAAACACTGGTGGATCCTGGTCATCCGCGGCCTGGTCGATGGCGCTGACGCGGTCTTCCTGGTCGGCGGCGAGGACGCGGCTTTCCACCCAGAAGCGGTTCGAGGGGTCTGTCCAGCGCAGGGCGAGCGAGCCGGAGAGCGGGAGCAGGCGGGAGTTCGGCTTATCGTCCACGGGACCACCGAGGAAGGTAGGCGACTCCGTGCGGCCGTCCTGCCAGGCGATGAAGCCGGACAGGGTCCACTGCGGGTGGAAGGTCCAGGCTCCCTCGAGTTCCGCGCCGTAGACGTAGCCATCGCCGGCATTGGTGGCGATGGCGGTGCCCAAGGTGCTGTCCGTGAAGGTGGCGACGATGAGGTCATCCACCTCCGTGTAGAAAACGGCGAGGTTGAGGGAGGTGGTTTCCGTCTGGTGGCGGGTGCCGATTTCGTAGGTGAGGAATTTCTCGGGATCGACATCCGGGTCGCCCAGGACGGCGCCGCCGGATTTCGCGGTGAGGTTGCCCGTCAGGTCGTCGAGATTGGGCGCGCGGAAGGCTTGGGAAATGCCGCCGTAGACGCTCCAGCAGGTGTTGAGGGAATAGATACCGCGCAGCGATCCGACGACGTCGTCCCAGTGGCGGGATTCGTCCGCGCCACCGGCGTAGCGGCCGAGCGAGGCTTCGGCGTAGGTGTAACGGGCACCGGCGGTGAGTTCGAATTTGTCGACGGGTTTCCAGAGGTATTGGGCGTAGGTGCCGAGCAGGTCATATTCCGAGTCATCCGCGATGGGGAGGCTCTCGGTGCGGGGCCCGCCGAGGAGGTCGGATTGGAAGCCGGAGGAATCGACCTCGTCATGATAATAGTCCAAGCCATAGACGAGGGAGCCGGGGCCGACGGGAGACTCGAACTGGAGGTCGAAGCCGAGGGTATCGGTCTCGATGTAGGATTTCCGGAGGACGCCGGGGTCAGCGGCGGGCTTGTCCGGAAGGCGGTTCTGGAGTTCCGAGTCGTCCGTGGTCTGAAAGGAGAGCGTGGCGCTCCAGCGCTTGATGAAGGCATCCGCCACGGGGTTTTCCCCGGCATAGCGGAGGTAAGTCATGGAGCGCTCCTGGTCGTAGGTATCAGCGGTCCATTTTCCGGGAGCGGCGACATGGCTGCCGTGGACCCAACCGGGGTTGTTGAGCGTTCGGTGCCAGCGGGAAATGTCGTCTTGGTTCACATAGTAATGGCCGAAGGTGATGGTGGACTCCGGGGTGACCGCCCAGTCGAAGCGGAAATCGAGATCCTGCTCCGGGTAACCGGTCCCTTTCATGCGGCCGAGGTTGGAGTCCTCGATATCGCCGAAATCCTTGGCGGAAATGCCGAGCAAGATGCCAAATTTCCCGCCGACGCCGGTTTCCGTTTCCAGCCGACCGATGTGGCTACCCTGGCCATTGGTGCGGAATTCGTAAAAGGCGGAGCCGCCGAGGTAGGCTTCACCGGCGGTTTCGTCCCGGAAGCGGGGGGACTTGGTGAAGGCATTGACGGTGCCGCCCGCGGCATCCGAGCCGTAAAGGACGGAGCCCTGGCTTTTGATCACCTCGATGTGGTCGAGGCCGAGCGGGTCCACGGTGTTCCAATACTGGACGGGCCCGCTGCGGAAGGTGGCGTTGTTCACACGAATGCCATCCACCAGCAAAAGGTTCTGGCGGCCTGTGAAGCCGCGGATGAACGGCGAGCCGTGGCCATGGGCGGTCTTCTGGACAAGCACGCCGGGCGTGTATTGCAGGGCCTCCGGCAGGGTGCGGCGGGAATTCTTGCGGATGAATTCCTCATCGATGTATTCCATCGTGTAGGGGGCTTCGCTTTCCGGCTGTTCCGATCGGGAGGCGGTGACTACGAGGGGATCGAGGAAATCCTGGCCAAAGACCTGGGACATTCCCGTCATGAGTGCGAAAGAGGTTCTTTTCAGCATATGAACCGGCTGAAACGATCCACGGCGGAATTCCTTGGGAAAAATCAACGGATTGAATCGAGCGGTTCAGAACTTCGGCGGCTTGCGCGTCGGGTCCTTGCGGAAAGCGTCGAGCATGCGGTATTCGCGGTCGGTGACAGGATAGGGACCGGCGAACTCGACGGCCAGTTTCATACCGGGGCGGGTGCGGCAGGCGTAGGCCTGGCGTTTCCCGAGGTAATAGAGGATGAAGTAGTGGCGCTCGCGGTTGCCGGTTTCCGCGAGGAAGTCAGGCGGGCCGTGGAGTTTGATGAAATAGCCGAGATCCTGGTAGACGGTCCCTTGCGAAACCAAGCGCTGATAGCCGAAGGAAGGAGGCGACTCGCGGACCAGCATGATCTGGTCGTGGGCGGCGGAAGCCATGCTGCCGAAGACCCACGAATTTCCCACATGCGCGCACGAAACAGCCATGACGGCTGCCGCGATGGTTCCCGCAATCCTCCACATGGCCCACTTATAAGGGAGAATGCTCACAAATCAAATTGGCCTGTCATCGCCGGGCGCGGCGCGCGCGATCATTTTCAATGATGGAAGTGATCATGCGGGTGTTGGGGCGGTTTCCCTCCGAGTCGATGAAGAAGGCGGTTTCCAAGGGGACGAGGAACTCGACAGCAGAGTTGATGCCGACAAGCCTTCCATATGCATCGACGACGGGACCGCCGCTGTCACCGGGTTGCAGGGGGATGTCCATCTTGAAGCTGCGGCTCCGGGAAAAGGAACTCTCCGGCGGCACGGCGGTGTTCAACTTGCCATCCTGGGTTTTGAATCCGGTGGAAATACCGCCGTGCATCACACCGGTGCCCACCGGCAGCCACTTGTCCGCGGGAGTCCACTGATAGAAATAGGGGGTTTTCACCGGGATATGGAGCAACGCGATGTCCGAGGACTCCGAGCGCCAGACGACCCTGGCTTTCGCCGGGACGAGCTGGTGGCCCTGGCCGTAGATGAGAAATACGTTGCGGCCCGCCATCCTCGCGAGGACGTGATCGGCGGTGAGGAAATATCCATCCGGAGAAATCGGCGCCGCCGAGCCACCGTCCGCGTCACCGGGTGCCTGGGAGGAGGAGAAATTCCTGCTGACCCATCTGTCGAGATCCTTGCGGTCGGTCACGACGACGGCGCTCACGCGCTCCGCCACAATCTGGCGGGTAGCCCTGCTCGGGGCAACGGCGTCCGGCTGGGGCGGCACTCCGCACGATTCGGTCAAGCAAGCCGTCACGAGCAGCAGTGATACCCGTACAAGTCGTTCCATTCGCAGCGACGAAAGCACAGCATCCCCCTTTCGTCACACCCGATTTCACATTTCCCCAAACAATCGCGCGATGACGCGGCGGAAGGGCGATGGCATGGCGAGGGCGAGAACCTCGTCCGGCGTATGCCAAGCCTCGTCTCGGCCGGGTGGGAATGGCTTTTTCCCGGCCGGGCCATCGTGGACGCGGAGGGTCACGCGGTAGCGGGTGATGGTGTAGCGTTCCTCGGCGAGGACCGGCAGCGTGGAAATGTCCTCCGCGGGACGGGTTGGCAATTTCCAGAGGCCCTCGCGTCGTTTTGCGGACTCGCGATGCATGAGGAGGCGGCCTTTTTTGTCGCGGACCCAGAGGGCGTGCTCGTCCACCGCGGTGACGGTGGTTTTCTGGCGTTTGACGGGGAGGAGCTCCGGCTCGCGTGTTTTGCAGAAGGTCGCCACCGGGCAGGAGAGGCAGTCCGGCACACCGGGCCGACAGACTCGCTGGCCGAGTTCCATGAGGGCGGAGTTGTAAACGCGGGGCCGGTCGGGATCGGCGAGTTGTTCGGCCCAGTCCCAGATTTGTTTCTGGCCCGCGGTGTCATCGATGGGTCCGGAAAAATCCATGAGCCGCGAAAGGACACGGGAGACGTTGCCGTCGACGACGGCGGAGGGCAGATCGAAGGCGAAGGCACGCAGGGCACCCGCGGTGTATCTGCCGATGCCGGGCAGGAGCATGAGTTTCTCCGGATCGCTGGGAAACGTGCCGGCGTGTTCCGCGATGACCGCGCGAGCGGTTTCACGCAGCATGCGGGCGCGGCGGTAATAGCCGAGACCCTCCCATGCTTTCAGCAGAGGCGCGTCATCCGCCGCCGAGAGAGATTCCGGGTTGGGAAAGGTTTCAAGAAAGCGGGTGTAAAAGCCGCGGCCAAGCACCGTCGCGATCTGAGTCTGCTGGAGCATGACCTCGGAGACGAGAATCGCGTAGGGCTCCCTGGTACGCCGCCAGGGGTAGTCTCGTCCTTCCTTGAGAAACCACTCCGCCAGCGCGTCACGGAAAGCCGCCTTCGCCTTGAGGGCGTCCCGCGTGCATTTTGGTTTCAGCATCGGGCTTATGATCAATGATCGCGCGAAGCCCGCAAACTGAAATTATCCCCGAAACGAGAAGCCACCCGCGTCCCTCCTCATCGCGTCCCTCAGAGCAGGAACCCAACAGGGGGCGAGGTGCTCAAAGGGCTATAGAAGCGCGAGATATTGGGAAGGACCATGGGGAGCGTGGACTTCTGGACGCCAAGCCACAGGGCCATCTCGGCGAAGAACTCATCCACGCTGGTGGTGGGGATGAGGCGGCCACGGCCGACATCCAGGATGCTGTCCTGATAGAGATCCGGGTAGGTGCCGTAAATCCGCTGGCCCTTTACCTGGCCGCCAAGGACAAACTGGTTGCCGCCCCAGGCGTGGTCGCTGCCCTGGCTGTTGGAGGTGAGCGTGCGGCCGAAATCCGAGCCGCTGTATAACACCACCTCATCTTGCGCTCCGAGGGCAACGATCGTGTCCCAAAAGGCTTTCACCGCGCCGTCCACGACAGGCAGCATCGCGGCCTGCGAGTTGAGGAGGTTGCTATGGTGGTCGAAGCCGCCGTAGTTGATGAAAAAGGTGTTGCGGCGCATGCCGAGATTTCCCCTGCCGGCGATGGTTTTCGCGACCATCTTGAGCTGGTCGGCAAGGGATGTATCGGGCCAGGTCACGGTGGATGGCAAGGTGACATTCGTTGCCACGGTGAAGGCATCGTAAGCATCAATCGCGTCCTTCTTGGACTTGGCGAAGCTCTTCTGGAAGAGGTTCTGATATTCAACGGCCATCTGGCTATCGATGGCCGCGCTGCGGATCTGGATGAGCGCCTGGGACGAACCCGACTGATAGATCGAGTTGTAGCCGAACATGCTGTCCGCGCCGGTGGAGCGGATGGCATACTCCGCGATGGTGTTGCCCGCCTGCCAAATGTTGGAACCGTCCAGCGAGATGTTCATCGAGAAGCGGTCCTCGGTGTTCATGCTTTTGAGGAGGTCCGCCATACGGCCACCCCAGCCGATGCCACTGCGGTTGTCGGGAATGGAGGTTTGCCATTGCTCGATCTGGTCGGAATGGGAGAACAAGCCGAGGGGAAGTTTCTGCCCCGCATTATACTGCGTCTTGGTCACGTGCTCGACGAGGGTGCCGACGTTCGCGACGAAGGCGAGGTCGCCGCCTTCAAATAGCTCCTGCAGGCCCTCGAGCGCGGGATGGAGGCCGAGCGGGCGGATCGCGGGACTGCCGGGATCCACGATGGGATTGATCGGACGCAGGCTGGCGTTCGGCAGCGCGATGGGGCCGCGGATGTCCGCGTATTCCTGCCAAGCGGCGCCACGCGGAGCGAGCATGTTGAATGAGTCGTTGCCACCGCTCATGAACAGGCAGACCAAGGCCTTGTAGCCGGTGTCATCCCCCTCCGCGGCAGCGGCGTTGCCGGCCAGGCGGAGGTTCAGCAAGGTGTTCATGATCGGCAGCGAGCTGATGAGCGCGCAGTTAGCCTGACCGAGGAAGCTGCGGCGGGAAATTCT
>CAXTTX010000086.1:7829-14249 GCA_964247045.1 uncultured Verrucomicrobiales bacterium
AAGCGGGAGAGGTGATGATCAGATAAACGGCGAGGTTGACGCGTTCCGTCTGCCACGAACCGGTCACTCCGGAGTCCACGCGAGTGACCGCCTCGCGGATGGATTGGAACTCGCGCGGCGAGAGACCACCGCAGGTAAGGTGCATGTCGAGCCTGCGGATCAGGCCATCCACGTCGGTGGCGGCGAGGGCGGTCTCCTGGGTGAAATTCGGCCGGACGGTGCGGGTGGAATCGGCAGTGCCCCAGCGGTGGAGGTCACGGGAATTGATCGAGTTGTAGAAATAGTTGGGTGATGAAACCGCGGTGGTCGCGTTGAGGATCTGGAACTCCGGGGCGACGAGCCCGGCCTCGCCAACCACGCCGGGTGGCAGATAGTTCGGCGAGTAGAAGTTGAAGACGCTCGGCGAATTGTAGGGCTGTTGCTGCTGGTCGAAGTTGAACTGGGAAACCTGATAAAAATCCCAGGGACCCGAGCAGTGGGCATTGAAAGCCCGGCCGTAGTTCACGCAGCGGAGGAAGGGCTCGCGGGGCTTGCCCCAATGAGGATCATTGAGCTTCGCGGCATCCCGCGCCTCGGGATCCAGCAGGATCGCCTTGATGAAGGCCTTCATATCGCCACGCACGCCCGAACCATTGTCCGCGAACGCCGCCGCGACACGGCCGATGTACTCCTTGCTCGGGTTCGCGGTAACGAGCCGCTGGATCAATTGGCGGCCGATGAAGGGGCCGACGTTGGGGTGGTTGAACAGGTTGTCGATGGCTGCGTTCACGTCCAGCATCGTGGCGGCTCCGGTATCCGGATTGCTGGCGGTCCTGGCCGGCAAATTGAGGCCCTTCAGCAGGGTTTTCGGCGCGAGGTCGTGATAGGTGTCATACCCGCGCATCGGCACGAGCCACTTGGGCGGATTCGGATAGACATCGAAGTTGGTCTCGGACTGCGGACCGTAGCTCAAGCCGGTGAAGACCCGCGCGAAGTTCGTGATATCCACGTTCGTGTAGGTGGGAATCGGCTGGCCGGTCTCCTCGTCCAGTTTCTTCGTCCCGTCTTGCTCCAGCTCCCAAAGGCCGATGGAGAAAAGCTGCTCCACCTCACGGGCGAAGTTTTCATCCGGGAAGGTGTTCGCGGCGGGATTCGCCTTCTTGTTGCGGACGTGGCTCAGGTAGAAGCCCATGACCGGGTGGGTCGCCACGTCGAACAAGAGGTCGCGGTAGTTGCCAAGGGCATTCCGGACCAGCATGTCGTAGTAGTTGGACATCCCGCGGTATTCCACGGCGAGGGTTTCGGGCCGGTCGCTGACGACGAAAATCTGGCTGAGGCTATAGGCGACGCGCTGGCGCACCGGATCGTACAACGCCGCGGGGCCGCCAGGATAGATCGCATTCGTACCCAGCGCCCGGTTCCACCAGGAAACCATCTTGGGATCCATATACATTTCCGGTATACTGCCCGAGTGCTCAACGAAGGGCTCGTGGTACTGAGGGGGGACCGCGAACTGGTTGTCCAGCCAGAGGCTGAAACCCTCGTCCATGACGGCGGCCACATTCTGCGGGATGTCATCCGCATCCGCACTATCCTGGTCAGGACCGAAGGCAGCCTGGACGAGGAAGCGCGCGGCTTCTTTCGCGGACGGCCCCGAGCCCGCGGGCTGGTCCGTGATGGAAACGGAAGCGGTGCTCGCGCCGCCGACCGTGTAACCGGTGCCGGGCAGAACCGTCAGGTTCACGGTCTGGGTCGGTTCCCCGTCTTCGTCATCAGCCACCGCCGTGACATTGATGAAGACCTCGCGCTGTCCCGCGGTGAAGTTCACGGAGCCGCTGGAGGAGGACTGATAGTCCACCCCCTGTTCGGCGGAGCCGCCCAATGAGAAATTCACCGAAATGGGTTTGAGTCCCCCACCCCCGCGCCGCAGCACGAGCGTGGCCGGTTCCGACCAGCGCTCGCTGCAGGTGTTGTCATAGACGGAGGCGGTGATCGTGCTGGCTGCGGAAAGACCGGAGATGACGCGCTGAGAATCCGTCTGGGAATAGCGGTCGGTGTGGAGCTGCCGGGGATCGAAACCGACCGAAAGTTCCTCCCAATCATTCACGCCGTCCGCGTCGGCATCCGTGTCCGTGATTTGCATCCGGAAGAATTCCTGACCGTCCGCCGCAGGAAGCTGGAGGGTCATTTCCCCGCCGTTGCCCGTGGCAACATCTCCGGTCGGTGCGAAGGAGGTGAGATTGTCCGAAGAAAGGAGGGCATAGCGTTTTCCCTTCAGTCCCGGCCACGACAGGACCGGAGCGCCGCCGTTGAACTGGAAATCCATTTCGGGACGGGAGTCCGCCGAACGAGGATCTGTTCCCGCACTGCTTTCAGCCGCGTTGCTCCAGCCGTCCGCGTCGAAATCCCCGGAGGCGGGGAGTCCGGAAACCTGGAAAAGCATTTCCCAGATGTCGCTTTGCTGGTTGTTGTTTTGATCGAGCCCTGCCGATCCCTGCACTGTGGCAAGGGCCAGCGCGGAGCCAGCCATCCATGATTTCAGGTTCATGAGGCCCCGGAGCCTGGGTCAGTTAACTATAAATACAAGCAAACCTTTCGGACAGTTAGGGCCAAATCCGGCCATACCACTTTCTTTTCGGTCCAGATAGGGATAATCCCTATCTATCAGGGATTCTTGAGGAAGGAATGCATCATCCAGATGGTCTTCTCGTGGACCTGGATGCGCTTGATGGCGAGATCCTGGGTCTCCGCATCGCCGCCTTTTTCCGCGAGGTCGCGGGTCTTTTTCGCCGTGTCCACAACGATCTCGTTCGCCTTGAGCAGATGGGCCACAAGGTCCTTCGCGGAATGAGCCTTCACGGCCAGCTCCGTGATGGCGGAAAGCGAGGCCAGGGTCTGGAGACCGCCGGGGGCGATCACGTCCAACGCGCGGAGGCGTTCGGCGACCTCATCCACGGCGAGGAAGAGCTCCTCATACTGCGTCTGGAGGAAGGTGTGCAGGCTGAAGAACGAGGGGCCTTGCACGTTCCAGTGGGCGAACTGGGTCTGGCCTTGCAACGCGTAGGTATCCGCGAGCAGGTGGGCGAGTTCCGATTCGGTGGACTTGGCGGCTTTCTTGGCTTTGGGGGCGGCTTTCATGGTCTAGCAGATATCATTTCCCGATCTGCTTTCCAATTCAGGGTGATCGAGCCGGGTTGCAAGCGAATGTTCCGGCAGGGATGCCGGAAAGACTCCCGCAATCAATAAATCAAATCGTACCAGATGTTGCGCTTCTTCATCTTGCCCTTCTCGATGATTTTCGAGGAACCATCGCAAAAGAGCACGTGACACTTGTCCCACTGGTAGCGGAAGTACCCATCGGAGGCAGTGGTGTCCTCGTTCGGGCCGACGGGGACAAATGCATCCGCACCCGAGGCATAGCCCTTGTAACTCACCGAAGTGAGACGGTGGGCACTGGCGCTGGACTGGTTGTTGTTGGATGGATTCTGGCATCCGTCCGCCATGAGGATCACTTGGGCAAGATCGTGGACCTTGCTGATGGGTATAAGCGAGTTGGTGCCATTGCTGACATCCACGCCGATGGCGGGATTCATGGCATAGGTGATCGGGTGAATGCCGTTGCCGGGCTTGATCGGCAACCGTTTGTTGGGACCGACAAATTTCGAGTCCGCCTGGCGGTATTGCTCGACGCCATTGATATAGGGGTCGAGAAGCTGCGCGTAGGACTGGTTTTTAGATTGGTTCCAACAAGGCGGGATGTAGCCGTTGTTATCCCCGGTCCAACCGGCGGCGGCGGCCCCGATGTCGCGAAGGTTGTTGAGCGTGGCGGCCGAGATGGCCGACTGCTTGCCCCGCCGGATCATACTCATGGAAAAGGCGCCGAGAGTCGCGATGATGACGATACAAACGAGAAGTTCCACCAAGGTGAAACCCGGACGGAAGCGAGGGCTGTTCTTCATAGGGAAGGGTTTGTTTCCTGCAGGGATGGGTTGAAGATCCGCGGAACGGGTCACCGCGGGTCAATGGGGTTTTGCAGACGTGCTGAAGATTCCACTGATTTCCCCTGCTGTCGAGAATTTAGTGCAATTTTAAGCAACTGGAGGATGGGGAATAAGTCCGGGTGGATTCCCTGCGGTCAGCTTCTCAGGGCGTACTGGTGATCCGGGCGCGAAGATAGCCGACTGGACCCCGGGATGCTTCACCATCCACGGCTCCGGGAAGGCGGAAGGTCCGGTAAGCCCAGCCGGGGGTGAGGGCCGGCATGTCCTCCGTGAGTGGGGCGACCTCGGTGACTTCCTGGTCGAAAACCGTCAGGTCGTTGGAGCCCTCAATGGCATAGAGCAAGGAGCCGGAGACCGCGTTCTTACCCGGGCTGCCCGTGAACACGGGATTGCCGAGCACAGGCAAGGTGAGCAGGAGGGCGCGTTCCCCGCCGGTTTCAGTGATGGAAGAACGGGTTTTACCGGAGGCGGTGGCCGAGGAGGGATCACCGTCCAAGGCGTATTCCACGACGTTGCTCTGGCCATCGGCATCCGGATCGCCTGTCCGTATCAGGTCAGGCGCGGTGAAGGCGGAAAAGTCGAATCCATTCATCCAGGTGACGAATGGATCCGGAACGGCGGCGGTGACCTGGACGGAGCCGTAGGGCCCGGCATTGGCGGGCCAGACATTGGGACCGGTCATGAGGAAGCCATACTGGACATGGCGGCCCGAAGCGGGATCCGTGGCGAGACTCACGGTGAACGGGCCGGGA
Source organism: uncultured Verrucomicrobiales bacterium (assembly GCA_964247045.1). Classification (GTDB taxonomy): domain Bacteria; phylum Verrucomicrobiota; class Verrucomicrobiia; order Verrucomicrobiales; family Akkermansiaceae; genus Luteolibacter. The sequence goes on from CAXTTX010000086.1 coordinate 12,562, forward strand.
GCCAAGGGAGCGGTCACGATGTTTGCGGATGAATAGTCGGGCGCAAAGTCCTTGATGAAGGCAACGCCGGTGTGGGCGGAGGTGAGCGTGTTCGCAAGGACGTTTCCGGTGAAGGTAACGGTCTTGCCGGAAAGGCCGCCATTTTCCTCCACATACATGTTCGCCTCCATGATCTTGTTGCCGGCATGATTCGCGCCGGTATACCAATAGTTGGAGGGGTCGTTGATCGTGTTGGGGGCAAGCGTGAGGGTATTGCCGGAGAAGGAGGCGCGCAGGTCGGCGATTCCCCATCCGCTGCCGAAGGCTTGCCCGCCGCCATTCGCGGGGAGCTGAAAGACATTCATGTAGCCATTCCAGGAGGCATTGGGATCGATCGTGACATTGGCGGAAATCGGCGGCGTAACCCCGGCGACCTTGAACAGTTCGAGGTCATCGAATCTAACTGATCCGCCGGCGTTGGCAACCTGATGGAACACGACCCGTTTCCTGGCGAAGACCGTTCCCTCCGGTGCCACCATGTCGGTCACGAGATCGATGAGGGAGCCATCGGCGGGACTCAAATGGCGGTTGACCTGCAAGGGATGCCAAATGCCGCCCAAGATGCCCGTCCCAAGGGCGGGGCTGCGATAAAGGGAAAGAACCTCGCCCCCGGCGTCGTGGAAGGAGACTTCCGCCCAAGCCGTGTTCGCTCCGACCATGGCGTCGTTTTTCGGGGTGAGAAGCCAGGATTCCGCGGTGAAGCTGTCGCCCGGCAAGGCCGGGACGTCCTGGGACAGGCCGGAGTCGTTTTCTCCGCCTGAAAACTGGCCGTATACCTTGGCGGACTTGGTTCCGCTGCAGGCGGCGTCGGTGGCGAGAGAGACATTCGTCCCGAAGGTGTTCCAACTGGCAAGGCCACCGGCCTCAAATCCGGGATTGGCGAGCATGTTCGCGCCGCCCTGCGCATCCCGGCTGTAGACACGGACGTAATCGACGGTGAGCCGCTGCGGGAAGACGGTGGACCCGTTCGGATTGCCGGGCCAATTGCCGCCGACGGCCAGGTTCAAGAGGATGAACTGGGGCTGGGTGAAAACCCAGGCGGTGCCGCCCGGAATGCTGGCGGGCGTGACGGTGAAGTACTGGCAGCCATCGAGAAACCAGCGGATGCGGTCCTGGTCCCACTCGACGGTGAACACATGGAAATCGTCGGCGAGCGCCGCGCCGGCAAGGTTGTAGTCGCCGCTGACGGGATTGCCACCCGAATAACCGGGACCGTGGATGGTGCCGTGGAGGATGGAGGGTTCCCTACCGATGTTTTCCATGATGTCGATCTCGCCGCACTGCGGCCATGGCACCGAATCGATATTCGCGCCGAGCGTCCAGAAGGCGGGCCAGATGCCCTGGCCGCGCGGGATCTTCATGCGCGCCTCCATGCGGCCATAGGTCCAGGAAGCCTTGCCCTTGGTGAGAAGACGGGAGGAGGTGTAATCGCGGCCGTTGTAATTCTCCTGCTTTGCCTCGATGACGAGCTTGCCGTCCTCAATGCGGGCGTTGTCCGTACGAGAGGTGTAGTACTGAAGCTCGTTGTTGCCCCAGCCGGTGCCACCGGTGTCAAAGTTCCACTTCGCGGAACTGGGGGACGTGCCGTTCGCCTGATCGAATTCATCCGACCAGACGAGCGTCCAGCCGGCGGGGTCCTGGCCGCGCGC
>CAXTTX010000086.1:14259-14589 GCA_964247045.1 uncultured Verrucomicrobiales bacterium
GGGTCACTTTCGACAGATGGGCGGGGGCGTCGGGGTCCTGGCCGCGCGCCAGCGGAACCGCGAAAGGAAAAGCAAGCGCGGCCAGAGCCGTCAGGATGAGGAACCGGGAGAGTTTGCTCATGACGTTTTCGAGGAATCGAGAAAGAAGGCCCGGACCGAAGCCCGGGCCTCCTTCCCAAGTTATTTCAATATCCAAAGGCGCGGGCTCAGGGAGCGGCCGGAGCAGTGCGGACACGCAGGTAACCTTGCGGACCGCGCGGAGTTCCCCCGCCGACGTTGCCATTGAGGCGGAAGGTGTGGTAGGTCCAGCCGGTGTCCACGATGGGCATG
>CAXTTX010000087.1:0-5655 GCA_964247045.1 uncultured Verrucomicrobiales bacterium
AATCCCGGCGGAGAAGGGCCGCATCGGAGTTTTCCCCGTGTATCGCCGGCGGGGTTTGTTAGAATAATTCCCACCCGCTCCGGCCCGGTGATCTGGCGCCACAGCGCCCGGTGTCGCCGTCCTTGGAAATCGAGGCTCGCCAGCGCCTTTCCGCCAGCCCGCCACGCCACCAGCCAGAGCACGGCCCTTGGAAGCAGTCCCCAGAAAAACGTCGACGCCAGCAGGAATTCCCACCACGCCGCCGGCCCGGGGGCAAGCCCATCTGTCCGGCCCGGCAGCCAGCGTGAGGCCTCGATGACCGCCGCGTCCGGCACCGCATCCCGCCACCACGCGGCCCACGGCATTGACAGGAACCCCACCGCCTTCTCCAAAATCGAGCGCATCGCGGATTCCGTGGTGGTTTCCCAGAAAAACCCGATGTGCTTCAAAAGCACCAGACCCGCCAGTCCAACCAGGATGCCCGCGTTGAAAGCGATTCCCGCGCCTTGGACCAGCCGCGCCAGCCGCCACAGCAAGGCCGCCCGGGGTGCCTCCCCGCCATCGGCGAGTTGGTCCCACCACGCGCCGTCACCTTTGCCTGCCAGCCGTCTGGCCAGTTTTCCCGCCAGTGCCTGCACCCCGCTGAACCCTTCCGCCGCGCGCCGCCGCAGCAGCCACGCGAATAACGCTCCCACCAGCACCAGCCATTGCCCGCCGATGAGGACCGCGAGAAACAGCGTCACATGGATGCCGCCCTTTTCCCGGTCTAACATGCCAAGGGTTCCCGAAATGCCCGCGAGGAACAGCAGCAGGCCGAGACCCCCACCCGTCAGCGAGAGCGCCGAGGTGAAATTTCTTCCCGCGGAGCCTTTGCCTTTCTTCGCCAGCCAAACCCGCAGGCCCCTGCGCCGGGCCTCTGCCCCGTTCAGCCCACGGATCGCCACCGTGACCGCTTCCCGGGTCGATGCCGGTGTTTCACCACTTGTGGCGGCGGCCTCACCGAAGTCCACGAGCTCCTCCAAGGTCCATTGCCGCGATTCCTGTGACATGGGGCCCGGAGGTGAGGCTTTAGGGCCGCTTCGCGATTTGCTTGCGGAAGAGCGGGACGAGTTCCGCGTCCATCCAGCCGAAGGCTGCCTCCAGCCCCCCGGACAGGTAAAGCTTACCGATGGAGGCCTCCACCCGTGTGGGATTGCCAAAGGCGCTCAGGAAATCGTTTGAAGTCATGCGGGTGAACCATTCGCCGTCCATCGAGTTGCGCTCGCGCAGGACATATTGTCTCGCGAAAAGGGCGAGCACGGCATCGCCGACCCAGGCGGCTTCACGTTCTTGGCGGAGTTCTTCGTCTTTGCGGCTCACGCCCGTAGAATGCAACGCCTCAGAAGGGGCGTGCAATCTTTTGCGTGCGCTCCCTTTCGATCCGGTCGCGCAGCCGGGTCTCGGAATCCACGTCCCAATAGCCCGGCTGAAGCTCCAGAAACACGGAAGTGTAAGGAAGCGCCGTGGCCGTGCGGATGACGAGCACATCGAAGCTGCGGTTGGCGTCCTTCATCAAGGTGATCAGCGATTCCTGGTCCAACTCTGTCGTCTCGTGGCCATGCATCGAGTGGGCGAGCTTCTTGCGGAACTCGTCCATACCCGGGGCGAAGTCATTCTCCACCGCGCGCATTTCCCGCGGCACGTAGATGTGAGGGCGGACGTTTTCCGTCTGCTCCAGCGCGTTGAGCACGTAGTCCAGCGTTTCCGGGACATCGGCCGTGGAAGTCACCTGCCGCAGGCCCGGCCGGTTGTGCGCCGAGAACGACGCTTCCGCCACCACGATCCAGTTCCGGTACCCCAGTTGGCCGGTCTGGCGGTCCACCGCCGCCTGCCAGGAATTGTCCGGATGCCCCACGCAACCGATCGACAGCAACGCCACCGAAAGGGCGAAGAATCCATGGCAAAATAGCATGGGTCTTTATGGCCCAGTCCCTTGCCCGCTGTCAACGCGCTCCATGCAAGCTTTTGTCCTCTCTGGTGAACTGACACCCTTGTTTGGCATCGCGTTTTGCAACAATGCCGTCAGAATCGCTGCCATGATGAACGTTGGCGTACCGAAGGAGATCAAGGCACAGGAAAACCGGGTCGCGATGGTCCCCGGATCGGCCAAGGAACTGGTGAAACGCGGCCACCGCGTTTTCATCCAGCGCGGGGCGGGAATCGGTGCCAGCTATCTGGATGCTCAATACGAGGCCGCCGGCGCCACGATGGTCGAAACCGCGGAGGAAGTCTTCTCCTCCGCCCGGCTCATCGTGAAGGTAAAGGAACCGCAGCCGCAGGAGGTGGCGCTGTTAGGCAAGGAACATATCCTTTTCACCTACTTGCACCTCGCCGCCAACAAGCAGCTCACGGAAAGCCTGATGGCCTCGGGTTGCACGGCGATCGCTTATGAAACCATCGAGGTGAACCGCCACCTGCCGCTGCTGGAGCCGATGAGCGAGATCGCCGGGCGCATGTCCGCCATTGTCGGCTCCTACCATCTTGCGAAGCACTGCGGCGGCCGTGGTTCCCTGTTGGGCGGTGTGCCCGGTGTGGCTCCCGGCCGGGTCGTCGTGCTCGGCGGTGGCACCGCAGGGGTGAATGCCGCGCGCGTTGCCACCGGCATCGGTGCCGACGTCACGATCCTGGAGGTCGATTTCGAGCGCATGCGCTTTCTCGACATCACCATGGGTTCGGCCACCGTTTATTCAAACGAGGCGAACCTCGCCGACTTGCTCCCACGCGTGGATCTCGTGATCGGCGCCGTCCTTGTTCCCGGCGCCAAGGCCCCCAAGTTGATCACCCGCGAAATGCTGCGCCTCATGCCGCAGGGCAGTGTTTTCGTGGACATCGCCGTGGACCAGGGCGGTTGCGCGGAAACGACCCGCCCGACCACCCACGACAACCCGACTTTCGTCGAAGAAGGCGTTCTCCATTATTGCGTGGCCAACATGCCGGGAGCCTATTCGCGCACGGCCACCCAGGCGCTCAACAACGTCACCCATCCCTGGACGATGCTCATCGCGGACAAGGGCTTGGAAGAGGCCTGCCGCATCCGCAGGGAATTGCTGGGCGGCATCAACGTCATGGGAGGGGCGCTTACCTGCGCTCCGGTTGGCGATGCTCACTGCATTCCGGTTTCGCAGGCTGGGTTCGCGTAAGGGGAGACGACGTCGTTGGGAGAAGACGTGTTGATAGAAATGGCGCGGTAAAAGGCGCCGCGCGCTCAAGAAAAAGCCCGGCTTCCCCCTGAGGGAAAGCCGGGCTATGGATTCAAAGGTTTCTTACATCAGGTGCGCACCCGCTTCGGCGAGTTCCGAACGCTCGCCACGGTTGAGTGCGACGTGTGCTACGAAGGGCTGTCCCTTCAGGCGGTTCCGTGTGTAAACCAGGCCGTTGCTGCGGCTGTCCACATACGGGTTGTCGATCTGCGCCGGGTCGCCCACGAGGACGAGCTTCGAGTCGCGCGACATCCGCGTGACAATCGTTTTCGCTTCCTGCGGCGTGAGCTGTTGGGCCTCGTCGAGGATGAAGAAACGGTTCGGAATCGAACGGCCGCGGATGTAGCACAGCGCCTCGATCTCAAGGATGCCTTGTTCCATCAGGAGTTCGTAGGGCTTCTTGACGGTCATCGGGGAGGCGTTCGTCGTTTGCTTCTGTTGCTTGCGGCGCGGTCCGAGCGGTGTGGTCGGGCGCATCAGCAGGTCCAGCGCGTCGTGGATCGGTTGCAGCCATGGCCGCATTTTTTCGTCCAGCGAGCCGGGCAGGAACCCGAGCTGTTCGCCCATGGCCACCACCGGGCGGCTCACCGTGATGCCGTTGTATCTCCGGTTGAACATCTCGTGGAGGCCGGCGGCGACCGCCACCAGCGTCTTGCCCGTTCCGGCATGGCCATAGCAGGTCACCAGCGAGATGTCCGGATTCAGCAGCGCGTCGATCAGGCAGCGTTGTCCGAGGTTGAGCGGTTTCAGCGACTGGCCGTCGGGGATCTTGAGGACCTCGGGGAAATTCAGGCGCACGAAACGGCCGTCCGGATCGAGCCGGGCGGGAATCGTCTGCTTGTCGCCCGCACCCAACAAAACATACTCGTTGATGCTCACGCCGGGCATACGCTCGTCCGCCAGCGCGAGTTCACCGGCGCTCGCGAAGCGCTGGAGCTCGCTCGGGTCCACCTCAATACGGCGGACCTCGTAGTTGGAAACCTCGCGGGCGTCCACCTTGTCGTTGAGATAGTCCTGGCAGTCGATGCCCACCGAGCGGGCCTTGAGCTGCATGTTGATGTCCTTCGTCACCAGCACGACCGGACTGGTGTTGTACTGCATGAGCAGGATGCTGGCGGCAAGGATGCGGTGGTCCACGCGCTCGCGGTCCGGGAAGACTCGGTGGAAGCGGTTCAGCAGCTCCGAGTTCTTCGGGCAGCTCGCGGGATCGTAAATCACCAGGCGGACGGTACCGCCGCCTTCCGTTTTCACGCCCTGCGTCACCTTCTGGGTGCAGGAGAACATTTCCGTTAGGCGGCGGTGGACGCGGCGGGCGTTGGCACCGCGCTCGGATTGCTCGGACTTGAACTTGTCGAGTTCTGATAGAACGTCCACCAGGATGCAAAGGTGGTTTTCCTGAAAACGGTCAAGGGCGGCCGGATCGTGCAGCAGAACGTTGGTGTCCAGGACGAAGTTCTTGGCCAGTTGCGACGGGGCCGTCAGGCCGAGATCCGTGGCCTGGGGGGAAGCCACGCCCGATCGCTTCCTTCGGGCGCCTCCTCCATTATCAAGAATTTCGTCTTCAAGCAGGGCGGAGGGACCTTCCTCGGGGCGATGAATCATCGTGTGGGTATGGGTGCTGGGTATTTTGACGGGGGGTGAATGGTACACAGTGCCGCCCGTCGCCAGCACGAGTAGTGCCAAATCGTGACATCGAATCTTTGATCGATTTAATCAAGATAAGCTGACTATCTCCATAATTGGCTGGATGACAACCCAAAACTGCCCACCTTGGCAAATCGTTGGCGCTCAGGAAGCCGCCTCGCGGCGGCACAGTCGGGCGATCTCCGCCCGCAGCGGCTTCCCGAGCCCGCTCCGGGGCAGTTTCTCCAGGATCACCGGGGAGGAGAGGCGACGGTAGCCCGGGGCTCCCCGGGTATAAGAGGCAAGAATATCTAACAAAAAGTTTCGTGGCGGCCCGGATTCAAAAACCGGAACTAACAGGTGTTCCGCCCGTTCATCGGGAATGGCTGCCACCACGAAGCTCCCGGTCGCGAGCCTCCCTTCGGAAATTTCCACCAACTCTCGCTCGATTTCCTCCGGATCCACGAGTTCGCCCAGCACTTTCACCAGCAGGTCGGCCCGGCCGAGCGGCGTGAGGTTCCGCCCGTCAAGTTCCGCCCGGTCGGAAGTCCGGTGCCAATCGTCCCGGCGTGGGGAAAAAATGCCATCTGATAGATAGCCGCTGAACAGAGCGTCTCCGGAAATTTTCAACACACCTTTTTCATCGATCCTCGCGTTCCAAATGGGCAGCAGGGGCATCGGTGCCACTTCGTACGACATATCCAGTAGTTCAAGTTCTTGCGTGGCGATTTGCGATCCCGTCTCGGTCATCCCGTAGCTCGCCAGCACCGGCCAGCCCAGTCCCCGCGCCGCGCGTCCCGTGGCCTCGTCCAGC
>CAXTTX010000087.1:5665-14558 GCA_964247045.1 uncultured Verrucomicrobiales bacterium
TCCAGCCGCCCACCTCCCACCACGATGGCCACGAGTTCCCGCGGCGATGTCAGGTCCGCTTTCACCAGGTCATGCACCTGCGTCGGCACCAGCGAGGTATGCGTCACCCCTTCGTTTATGGCCTTCGCCCGAAATACCGCCGGATCCCATTTGTCGCGCAAATCGATCAAGGCACAGCCCGCCTCATGCGCCCGTGCCGCCACCCCGAACCCACCGACGTGGTGCAAGGGCAGCGCCAGTCCCCAGCGCGAATCCTTGTCCACCCGCAGATGCCGGTTCACCGCCGCCGCCGAGGCGAGCAGCGCCGCCTTCGACAACGCCACGCCCTTTGGCTTTCCCGAGCTGCCGGATGTCTCAAAAATCACGTGCCCGGATAGCTCAGGAAGATCCGGCACCGCGCCCGCACCAAAGGGCCGGAGGTCGCTCCAAAACGCCTCGCGGGTTAGTAAAGCCGGGTCCATGGCAGTGCCTCCAGCAGGTCGTTGAAACCCAGCCCCGTGCCGTCCGGTACCTTGAACTCCGGCGACCAAGGCCCCAGTTGTTCCGAGAACTGATCCGGCTCGAACAAGTGGTGCGTTTGTAAACCGCAGGTGCCCACCAGCCCTGGAAATTGCAGGCCCAGCCGGGCCGCTTCATAGGCCGCGAAGGCCTGCCCCAGCGGATGGTCCATGTAGCTCGTCACCACCACGCGCTGGTGCTGCGCCACCGCCGCCTCGCCTAACAAAAACGGTTCGTCCAGCGCCGGCTTGATGACCATCACCTGCGCCGCCGGCGTTAGCGGCGCGGCCTCGCGGTCCACCGCCAGCCTCACGCCCGTTTCCCGGCGGATCTCCTTCCACGCGCTGTCGGAATACGGACTCGGGTCTTCCGCGAAGTCGATTGCCTTCCTCGTCGCTTCCGCCAGCCCTGATAGAAACGCCGTAGCTTCCCCCGGCTCCAGCGACTCATTGAAGTCCAGCCGCCATCTCAGTTGCGGATACTCCGCGGTCATCGCGTCGAGAAATTTGGCCTCCGCCTCCAGATCGCGGCCCGTTTTCAACTTCACCACCTCGAATCCGGTTTCCACCGCTAGCGCCAATTCCTTCCCGTCCATCTTCACGAGTGTCGCGTGGCTCCTCGGAATTTCCATTTCCTCGAAGATCGAATTTTCAAAAACCCGGCATGCCCGGTCGTACTCCGCGCAGCAGATTGCCCGTCGCACGATCGGCCAGCGCCGCGCTCCCGCCAGGTCCGCCAGGCACTTGTCCAGCGTCGGATCGCCAAGTTCCGGCCAAGGATGGATGCAACCGAAACCACCGTCGATCTGGATCAAGACTCCTTCAAACTCCCGCCGCCGCGAGATCGCGTTCAAAAATCCGCGCGCCTTCAGGCGGTAGCGGGAAATCATGGGTTTTTGGTCGATCAGATTCACTCAGGGAATTTTGGTGGCCGCGATGTGGAATGCCGCTGCAAACAAGATCAGTTCCACCCCCCCCAGCGCCAGCAGCTTGTTGAAAGCCGGTCCCGGCGGGAAGGTCAGCACGCCCCAGATGATCCGCAGGCCCAGCAAAAACACCGGCACTCCGGCAATCGCCAGCGGCGGCATGCCAAAGTAGATCCACCCCAGCCCCACGAAGATCGCCAGCTTCACCTCGATCCATATCACCGCCACCGCCACTTTCGGCCCCAGCCGCACCGCCAGTGTCCGCTTGCCGGTGCTCGCGTCCTCCTCGCGGTCGCGCAGGTTGTTGATGGAAATCAACACTGCCGACAACAAACCGATCTGCAAACCTAACAGCAGCGCTTCTTTCGGCCACATCCCGGTTTGCATGAAGACCGTCCCAGTCACCGCCACCAGGCCGAAGAAAGCGATCACGAACAACTCGCCCATGCCCCGGTAGGCCAGCGGAAACGGCCCGCCCGTGTAACCATACGCCAGGAACAACGATGGTATCCCGATCACGATCACCGGCCACCCCCGCGCCTGATAGAGCACCGTGCCGCACGCCACGGCCACTGCCAGGAAAGCCGCTCCCAGCGACATCACCGTTCCCGGCTTCATCATCCCGGAGGAAGTCACCCGCACGGGTCCCAGCCGCCGTTCCGTGTCGGCTCCCTTGTGGTGGTCGATCGCATCATTGAAAAAATTCGTCGCGATCTGGATCGCGATCGATCCACCGAGCGTGCAAAGCGCGAGCAGCAGGTTGAAACTACCCGTCAGCTTCCAAGCCAGCACGCAGCCCGTCCATACCGGCACGATCGCCGCGGGCAAGGTCTTCGGCCGGGCCGCCAGAATGCAGGCCTTGAGGGTGGATCCGTTCACGGCACGCGCGGGAATTTCGAGAAATCCGGTTTCCGCTTTTCAAGGAACGCTTGTTTCCCCTCGCGGCCTTCCTCGCTCATGTAGTAGAGCAGCGTGGCGTTGCCCGCCAGATCCAGCAGCCCCATCTGCCCGTCGCAATCCGCGTTCAGCGCGGACTTCAAACAACGCAGCGCGAGAGGGGAGTGGGCAAGCATCTCGCGGCACCACTGCAACGTCTCCGTTTCCAGATCCGCCAACGGCACTACCGTGTTCACCAGACCCATGTCCAGTGCCTGTTGCGCGTCATACTGTCGGCAGAGATACCAGATCTCCCGCGCCTTCTTTTGTCCCACGATCCTCGCCAGGTAGCTCGATCCCAGCCCGCCGTCGAACGATCCAACCTTGGGTCCCGTTTGTCCGAAACGCGCGTTGTCCGCCGCGATCGTCAAATCGCACACGATGTGAAGCACGTGCCCGCCACCGATCGCATAGCCCGCCACCATCGCCACCACCGGCTTCGGCAGCGAGCGGATCTTCTTCTGCAGGTCCAGCACGTTCAGCCGTGGCACGCCGTCCTCGCCGATGTATCCGGCGTGGCCGCGCACCTTCTGGTCGCCGCCCGAGCAAAACGCCAGATCGCCCGCGCCGGTCAAAATGATCACCCCCACCTTCGGGTCCTCATGTGCCAGGTCGAAGGCCTGCAACAGTTCGTGTACCGTCTTCGGGCGGAACGCATTCCGGACCTCAGGCCGGTTGATCGTGATTTTCGCTATGCTTCCCTCATCCGTCGTTTCATACCGGATGTCCTCGAATTCGCGCACCGTGGCCCACATAAGGCCCGCACTCTGGACGATCCCCCCCGGCCCCGCAACCCCCGATGCCGCCTCAAATCCGGCCCAATTTCAAAAACCCCGCCACCTTTTCCGCGAACCATTCCTGCGCCTCCCACGGCACCCGGTGCCCCGCTCCCGGCGCGATCACCAGATCCGCCCGCGGCATCATCGCCACCGCCCGTTGCCCCAGCTTCCGGAACTTTTCATCAGTCTCGCCCGCGATCCACAGCACCGGCACCGAAATTTCTCCCAACCGTCCCCACAGCGGTTCCTGCGCCGCCAGCGACCAGTCCACGAAGCTCCGCGAAATCTCCCGCCGCCGCATCGCCAACCCCGCGGACAGGTTCGGGTCCCTCGGCAAACTTCCCCCCAGCACCGGTTGCCGGTTCCACTCCGTTAGAAAATCCTGCCACGGGCTCGCCATCGCCTTCATCGCCCAGTTCGCGTCCGCCATCCGTCGGACCGTCCTCTCGCTTTCCTCCTCCTGGCCCGGATCCGCCGAAACGATCACCGCCGCCTGCCAGGGATGATCCTTCTCCAGCAGCGCGTGCAGCGCCAGTCGCCCGCCCATCGAGTAGCCCGCCAGGGTCCGCCCGTTGCCGCGGGAGATCTCCTCATGCGCGTCCGTGTTGAGCGCCTTGCCAAATTCCTCGATTGGTAACGCCCCCGGCTCCAGAAATCGCCATAAATCCACCGCCCGCGTGCCGATCCCGCGCGCGCCCAGCCCCCGGGCCGTCTCCCGCCAGTCCGCCGCCATCCCCACGGCCCCGTGCAGGAGCCAGCATTCCATCGGCCCCGCCTCGCGGCGCTCGTCCGTTTGCTTTGAGTAGCGGATCACGGCCTATTTGGCCGTTTCGAGACCTTCGGTCGCCTTGAGAACGCCTTGGACGATGGTTTGGAGCACTTCGTGGATCTTCTGCTGGAGTTCAGGAGAACCCCATACCCCGAGGAGAGCTGCGGTGACCCCTCCGATCACCACCGCGACCAGCAACACTCCCAGCCAGTAAACGATGGCCAGCAGGATTCCGATACCGTCCAACTTCTTGTGGTAGGCGTAACCTGCGGGACACGCGAAGGTGCGGTAGCCCAGCCACAGGTTCAGGAACGGCACCAGAAGACCGAAAAACCACAGGCCGCTCATTCCCAGGTTAACGAAACGCCTGACGGTGTAAAAGAGGATCACCAGAAGCGGCACGGCGGCCGCTCCGAGCAGGATCATTCCGGAAAGTTCCTTCCCAAATTGGCCTTCAATCGCCGGCGAGGCAAAATGGAGCAGCCGGTTCCAAGCTGCCGGCAGAATCAGCGTGGCAAACAGATAGCTCCTTCGCCGTGCGCCGGGCCATTCCCCCTCCGAGGCCATCTGTTCTGCCGCGGTTTCTTCCCCCAGCGGAGTGCTGGGATCCACCGCCGTCGCCATCGCGGCCTTTGGCGCTTCGTCTGCCACCGCCGCTGTCTTTCGCTCGAAAATGCCTTCGATTTCACCCGTCGGTTTCCATTCCGGCATCCCTTGCGTCCAGGCCATGTCCAGACGGGGGTTCAGCGCGCCTTCGATGGCCTTGATCTTCAGGTCGGAGAGGGGCACGGGGCCCAATCTTTCTCCTCCCAAGGTGTAAAACCACGCGTCAGCCGCCATCTCATTCATGTTTATTGAATATCTGAAAACCTGAAATCTGTCAAACCTTGGTCCCGTCGGGGTTTTCCTCGTGGGAGGACTTGTCAAAACGGCATCCGTGGAGAAACTCACGCCGGTTTCCCTTGCCACTTTTGCCCCTGCGGAAGGGCGGCGCGACTCCAGACAAGCCACCATGCACTTCATCGGGATTGAAATCGGAAATGGCGGCACCCGCGCTGTCGCTCTGGATTTGGAATCCGCCGTGATTCGTGCGGAGGCATGGGCACCCCACGATTGGGTCGAGGGCCTTCCCGCGGGCTACCGCGAGCAGAATCCCGCCCAGTGGATCGATGCCGTGGACCGGGCTGTCCGCCAGTGCCTCAATGCCTTGGAGGGCCAGAAGGATCGGGTTGCCGCCATTGGAGTCGCCGGGCCACAGCGCGGGCTGGTTTTGCTGGATGAGGCCAACCGCATCATTCGCCCCGCCAAGCTTTCCGGGGATGTTTCGGTGAAACGCCAGGCGGATGAAATCGCCCGCGCCTTCGGTGGTGCTCCTGGCCTCATCGAACTCGCCGGCCAGGCCCCGGGGGTGGAATCGGCCGCCGCCGAGTGCCTCTGGCTGAAACAGCACGAACCTTATCATTTTCAACGGGCCGCGAGTCTCCTTACTGCCCAGGATTTCATCGCCTATTGGCTCACCGGCGAGCGCCTCACCGAGGCCGGCAGCGCCTCCGGCACCGGCCTGCTGGACATCCGGACGCGCCGCTGGTCGAACGAGCTCCTGGATTTCATCGACCCTCGCCTCGCGTCTCTCTTGCCGCCCTTGGGTGCTCCGGACCAGCCACGCGGCCTCCTCCGGCCCGCCCTCGCCCGCGAGTGGGGAGTGTCGGAACTCGTCCAGGTCGGCGCGGGCAGCGCCTCGCCCATGCTCGCCGCCCTTGCCGCTGGCTGCGTGGCGAATGGCACCGTTGCCTTGGAGCTCGGCTCCACCGGCGTTATCGCGGGTGTGGGAGACGCCCCGGTCATCGACTATCGCGGTGAAATCGTCCCGCTTTGCAGCGCCACCGGAAGCTGGCTCGGCCTTGCCACCACCACGAATTCCGCCGTCGCGCCGGAAATCCTCCGCCGCCACTACGGTTGGAGCGCGGAGCAATTCGAGGCTATGGTCGCGAGTGTTTCCCCTGGCGCGGACGGCCTCCTGCTCCTTCCTTACTTCAACGGGGAATCCATTCCCCGCCTGCCGGATGGCACTGGCGTGCTGCACGGCATCACACCCGGGAATTTCACCCCTGCCCATATGGCCCGCGCCGCGGCGGAAGGCGTCGCGCTCGGCCTGGGCTACGCCATGAGCCGTCTGCGCGATCTTGGCTTTGATCCGCCGGAAATCCGGCTGCTTGGCCCGGGTGTCGCCAGCCCCGTCACCCGCCAGCTTCTCGCTGATGTTTTCGGCGCGCCGGTTGTCCCGGTTTCCAGCCGGCAGGGTGCTGCCGTTGGCGCCGCCATGCAGGCCGCCGTCGCGTTCTTCCACCAGAGCGGCGAATCGCTCGGCTTCGAGGAAATCGCCAGCTACCTCGTCGCTGGCGATGCCGGGGCCCGTTGTGAGCCGGACCCACAGGCCCACGAGCTCTATCAGGAACTGATGTCCCGCCAGCAGTATCTGGTGGACACCCTTCAACCTGCCGGTTTCCTCTGAGGAACCTTCTCCTGAACGAATGAGTTCCCAAAAAAGAACCGAGATCCGCGGGGATCGCAAATCGGAGTTTCTCGGCACCGTGGTTGGCTGGCTGATCCGGGGGCTCGCGGCCACCTGCCGCTATGACGTGGAAGACCGCTGTGGGATCACGCGGCACGATGAATTCGCCGGTCCCATCATTTTCGCCATGTGGCACAACCGCATCGTGTTGATCCCCCCGGTCTGGCGGACCACCATGGGCAATGTCCGCAAGACGCTGGTCCTCACCAGCGCCAGCAAGGACGGCGCCACCTTGGCGAGTGCCATGGAAGTCTTCGGCGTTGGCGCGGTGCGTGGTTCCAGTTCCCGCCGCGGGGCAGCCGCCCTCATTGCCCTGAGGCGCGCGCTCAAGGAAGGTTGCGACATCTGCATTACTCCGGATGGTCCCCGTGGTCCGCGCTACGAGGTTCAGCCTGGCGTGATCAAACTGGCTGAATCCGCCGGTGTCGCGATCGTTCCCCTGCATGCCAATCCGAGTTCCTTCTGGCGCCTGAAAACTTGGGACGGTCTCTTGATCCCCAAGCCCTTCAGCCGCGTGCAGTTCGTTTTTGATACCTTGCTTGTCGTCCCGCCCCGGCTCGATGAAGCTGCCTTCGAGGCGGAGGTCGCGCGCTTGGGCGCAGTCCTTGCCGCCGGTACCGTTGATTCCTGATTACCCGACCATGAACCCACCGCAAATCCTCGACGGAAAAGCCGTCGCCGCCGCCGTGCTCGAAGAGTGCCGCGCCGAAACCGCCGAACTCCTCGCCCGTGGCATCACGCCTGGCCTCGCCGTCGTCCTCGTCGGCAGCGATCCCGCTTCACAGGTTTACGTCGGTTCCAAGGCCCGCACCTGTGCCGAGCTGGGTTTCCACTCGCTGAAAATCGAGCTTCCCGAGGAGACAACCCAAGAGGAACTCCTGCAGGTCGTGCGCGACCTCAACGCGGACCCCGCCGTCCACGGCATTCTCGTCCAGTCCCCTCCTCCCAAACACATCGACGAGGAAGCGGTTATTCGTGCCTTGGATCCCCGCAAGGATGTCGATGGTTTCCACCCGGAAAACGTCGCCAAGCTCGTCTTGGAGGACCCCTCCGGTTTCGTCCCCTGCACCCCTGCGGGTTGCATGAAACTCCTCGCCGTTTCCGGCATCAACACCTCCGGCGCGGAGGCCGTGGTCATCGGCCGCAGCATGATCGTCGGCAAGCCCATGGCCCTCCTTCTCGTTTCGAAAAACTCGAACGCCACCGTCACCATCGCCCACTCGCGTTCCAACGACCTACCCGGCATCTGCCGCCGTGCGGACATCCTCATCGCCGCCGTCGGCCGTCCGGAAATGGTCAAGGCGGACTGGGTGAAACCCGGTGCCGTCGTCATCGACGTCGGCATCAACCGCGTCACGGATGCCTCGAAGAAATCAGGCTACCGCCTTACCGGCGATGTCGCCTACAATGAAGTCGCGCCACTTTGCTCTGCTATGACCCCCGTCCCCGGCGGGGTCGGTCCCATGACCATCGCCATGCTGATGAAAAACACCCTCCAGGCCGCCCGCCAGATCGGGGTCTGATGCAGTCCCTTCGTATCATCCTGATGGCGATTTTCGCTTCGATCCTCTACGGGATCGTACACGATCAAATCACCGCCAGAATTTGCGTGGAGTATTTCACCGTGGGCCATGCGCGGCTGATTGACTCGGACTCTCCCACCGTTCTGGGATTGTTCTGGGGCATCGTCGCCACTTGGTGGGCAGGCCTTGTCTTCGGCCTCGGCCTGGCGATGGCGGCCCGAATTGGGACACGTCCCAAGTTGGCTTGGAGCGAACTTTCCAAGTCCGTCGGAATCTTGATGGCAGCCATGTTTGCGATCGCCCTCCTCGCCGGAACAATCGGCTATTTCACCTCGAAAATGGGGATCTTCCACTTGGTCCCGCGGATCGCTGTGCTCATTCCTCCGGAGAAGCATGTCTCCTTTCTCACCGCCGGATGGGCTCATGGCGCATCGTATCTGGCTGGTTTCGCCGGAAGTGTTGTTGTATGGATCACGACGTGGAGACTCCGGGGCAGGCTTGCCGCCGATGCATCCCTCCCGCCCCCGCCTTGACATTCTTTCACCCATGCGCCTCGCCGTCATCAATCTCGTCGGACTCTCCCGCTCGCTGCTGGGCGATGACATGCCTGGCCTGAAAAAATTCGCGGATCGTTCCGGCATCCAATCCTACACGCCCGCTTTTCCCGCCGTTACCTGCACCGCCCAATCTTCGATCCTCACCGGAACCACTCCGGCAAAGCACGGCGTCGTCGCCAACGGCTGGTATGACCGGGAAAACGCCGAGGTCCGCTTCTGGAAGCAGAGCAACCACATCGTCCACGCCGAAAAAATATGGGACAAGCTCCGCCGCGAAATCCCCGGCTTCACCTGTGCCAACCTCTTCTGGTGGTACAACATGCATTCCTCGGTC
>CAXTTX010000088.1:0-14138 GCA_964247045.1 uncultured Verrucomicrobiales bacterium
GACCAAGGCGTCCTGGGCAAGGCGCACGGAACCGACGCGTTCCGGCTCCGGCAGGGCCGAGGTGGCGGCCCACTCGGTGAGGGGCTTTTGCTGGAGGATGCCTTCCGGGGTGCGGAAATTCAGGCGGAGGGCCTCGCGGAGGGACGCTTCCGTCTGGGTGATGGTGAGGATGTCCGTCGCGAGGTTCTGCCCGCCGATATTGGCGAGCTGGAGGGCCCACCACTTGGACAAGCTGGTTTCCGAGAGATTCAATTCGGGGAAATGTTTGCGGAGCAGCGACGGCATTTCTCCCTGGAAGGCGGCGACATCCGTAAGAAAGGCGCGGAAGCCGCCCTTTCCCTGCGGCTGCTGGAGCAGCGCCATCACGAGTGAGCCGGAGGAAACCCGGAAGGCGGCCCGCATGGCGCCATCCATGTCCTCGAACTCACGATCACCAACGGCAAAGAGGTCATCGGTCTTGAAGAGGCCGCCGGTTTTGAAAAGCGCCTCATACAGACGGCGGTCGCTCTGGTTGAGCCGCCACGCGGTGGCCTCGCGCAGGCCGGTCACGAGCCAGGGCGGCACGTGGAAAGGAATGCCGGCATCCTTGGGCGAGCGGTCGCGGAGGGCGCGCTCGTAGATCAGGGCCGTGGTGGCGGCGAACTTGAAGGACTCATGGTCGATGCCACGGCTGAGGTGGACATCCATGTGGATCTCGTAACCGGTCTCGCTGACGAGAATGTCCATGGCCACGGTGCGCGGCGGCAGCGGGTCGCCGGTCTTGCCATGCAGGGCGATCGTCACAGGCACCTTGGGATCATCCTTTTCCTCGGTGAGGCGAAGCAGCTCGGATTTGGCCTCCTCCGAGAGGGCGGCAATATTACCGCGGTCCGCCGGTTCGCCGCCGCTGATGCGGAACTGGCGGGTGCTGCTGATGACGCGGTCCGGAACTTGGGTTTTCCGGGCATCCGGCGGCTCGACGACCACGGGTGGCTCGACGACCGGCACGGCGCGCGGGATGTCCTCCGCGGACACCAGGGTGGCGGCGAGAAGTCCGAAAGCCAGCGGGCGGAAGTGCATCTCCGGGTCAGAATGTCAGCGGCATTCCCTGCTCGCCGGTGGGTTCACGCGGATCGAGGACGATCCGGTTGTCTTCAATGGTTACCCTGGCCATGCGGCGGAAAGCGAGTTCGATTTCCTCGGAAAACAAGGCGGCCAGCCGCTCATAGGAGGGCTTGACCAAATAAAGGAAACCCTGGGGCACGACGAGCTGGCCGAAGCGGCCACCCTTCGGCGGGTGTTGCAGGCCTTCCATGTAGGGGCCGCCATTCGGGGCGATATTGACCACCTGCCCCTTGAGATCCTCCTCCTGCTCGATGTGGAGATACATCGAGATCGTGAAGGGTTTGCCGAGGATGCTGCGCTCCATGATGATTTCCGCGCGATTGGGTTCGAGACGTACCCAGACATGTTCGAGCCTGATGCTCTGGGCCAGCACGCCACCCTGTTTGGTGACCAGGATGCGGTTGAGCCAGCGGTTGATTTCCGCTTCCGACAAGGTGACGGCGTAGTTGCGATCAATGGCGCTCTTCAGGACCGTCTTCATGTCCCGCTCGGCGGTATTGGCCGGGGCGGGTCCGAATCCGCCGATATCCGTCATGTCCTGGGGCTTTGCCGCGAAAAACACGCCGGAGGCAAGCCCGCCCAATGCGAGGGCGAGAATGAGGAGCAGCAGCTTCGAGAAGCAACCGCCACCGGATTTCGAGGACTGTGAGGATTCGGCCATGAGCTGCCTGCTTAGCATGGCCGGGGAGACTTGCAAAGCCTCCCTTCGGGAACCTCAGCCGTCGGATTTCGGTGCCGGGGTGGGCGCGGGGGCCGCCGCGGGAGGGCTGGAGGCGGAACCTTCCGCCTTGGCACCGGCTTGGTAGGAAGAAGAGCGGTAGTCGGTCTGGTAAAAGCCGGAGCCCTTGAAAATGATGCCACCACCGGTGCCAAGAAGTCGTTTCACGGTTCCTCCGCAGCCGGGTTCCGGGCAATCGGTCAGCTTGGGATCATTCATGCTTTGGAAAACCTCGAAGCGTTTCCTGCATTTTTCACATTCGTAGTCGTAGTTTGGCATGGCGGCTCGGAAGGGTTTTAGCACGTTCCGTTCCCCGCGCAACCACGGGGACGGAGAGAATCCCGCAGTCCCCGGGCGGGCGTGCAATTTCGCGTGCCGAGGCCCTGCGGATCTGTTCTCATCAGGACCATGCCACCGCGCGTCAAGACTGTCGCCTCCATCTCCGTCGAAAAGTTCCACGAGGCTCACGCCGAGGCACTGGGGCTGTCCCTCCACGGCGAGCGCGTGGGATTCGACCGTCCGATCAGCGAACCGGCGATGAACCGCCCCGGGCTGGCACTGGCGGGATTTTTCTCCTACTTCGCCCGCAAGCGCGTGCAGGTGCTGGGGAACTCCGAGCTTTCCTATTTGAAGAAGTTGCCCGAATCGATGCGGATCGACCGCTTTCGCCGGATGTGCGACCGGGACATCCCCTGCATCGTCGTGGCGCGTGGTTCGCAGTTGGATGAGAACCTGATGGAGGTGGCGCGGGATCATAACATCCCCGTTTTCGGCACGACACAGGTGACGATGAATTTCCTGAACGCGGCGACGATCCGGCTGGAGCACGAGTTCGCACCGACCGTGACGCTGCACGGCTGCATGGTGGACATGCGCGGTGTGGGAGTGCTCATCGTGGGCAAGAGCGGTTCGGGAAAATCCGAAACCGCCATCGGGCTTCTGGAGAAGGGTGCCTCGCTGGTGGCTGATGACATGGTCCGCATCAAGTATGTGGGCGGCGATCTGGTGGCGACGGCACCGGACCTTTCCCGCGGCTACATGGAGATCCGCGGCATCGGCATCGTCAACGTGGCAAACCTGTATGGCCTGGCCTCGATCCGCCCGGACAAGCGGCTGGACCTGGTGGTGACGCTGAAACCGCAGGCGGACCTGAACGAGGTGGATCGACTGGGGCTGCAACAGAAAACCTACGAGATCCTCGGCCAGCAGGTGGTGCACGTGGAGATCCCAGTGGGACCGGGACGCGACACGGCGCGGATGGTGACCATCGCGGCGCTGGACCAGCAGTTGAGAAGACTCGGCTACAACATGGCGGACGAGTTCAACCAAAAGCTGCTGGACCACATGAGCGGGAGGTGAGGAGAGCACCGCTCAAGCCTTTTTCAGCACAATAGTGTCCGGGAGTTTGGCCCCTGATTTCTCAAAGGTCACCCAGTGGCAGCTCGAATGGGATGACTCAGCATGGATCAATGTGTCCACGAAGCCCGGTTTCGCGCTCTCCAAACCGGGCTGGGACAAAACTTCCGCCGCATGCCCGGCAGATTGGATTTCCCAACCCGAGAAAAGTTGCGACAGGCCCCATAGCGCATCTGATTTCGCCAAACCGAAGTGATGCTGAAGGGCATAGTATGTCTCGGCCACAACCAGATCCGTTACATGGACCGTGGAACCGTTGGACCCGGCTTCGTTCAAAAACGCTGTCGTTGCCGCAAGTTGTTCCGGCGGATTGCCAGTGAGCAGCCGGATCACGACTGAAGTATCGAGCATGAACTTCATTCACCGGTTTGTTTGCGTCCCTTTGCGATGCTTTCCCTGATGGCATCCATGGAATAATCGGTGACGGGTTTGATCTTCCCGGCAAGACAGCCCAGCCAGGGGCGTTCAAACGCCTTGGGGCGGAGAATGAACACCTGCTTTCCATCGACAATACCGGGTTCCATATCGATCACGTCTCCAGGTCCCACCCGCAGAACCTCACAGGCTTCCTTGGAGAAAGTCACCTGCCGTTTGCTTGTGAGCTTGATCTGGGGCATGGCGAAACCTAGCACAACCACCTTACAAAACAACCTAGAAGTAAGGTGACTTGCAAACTATGCGGACCGGCGGGTTTCCTCGCGGTTGATGTGGAGGAAGTGGTCCCAGCTTTCGTCGGCGAGGCCGTTCTCGTGCATGCCGAAGAGCGGGCGCCAGCGCGGGGCGAAGGGCTTGATCTGCGGGTGCATGTTCGCCTCGTGCGGGAGCTTGTTGCCCTTCCGGGTGTTGCAGCGGAAACAGGAAGTCACAATGTTGTCCCAGGTGGTGCGGCCGCCTTTGTCGCGGGGCATGACGTGGTCCAGGTTGAGCTGGGTTTCCGGCAGCACCTTGGTGCAGTACTGGCAGGTGAACTTGTCGCGGAGGAAAACGTTGCGGCGGGTGAACTTCACCTCCAGCCGCGGCAGGCGGTCATAAATGGCCAGCACGACGATCTTCGGCACGCGGATGGCGATGCGCGCGGCGTGGATCATCTCCGCCTCCACGTGCTGCTTGGAATAGTGGATCCACGAAGCGAGGTCGTGGGTGTTAAAGCGTTCCTCGCCATCTACCTGGACCACCTGGGCGTGCCCGAGACAGAGCAAATGGAGTGATCTGCGGACGGAGCAGGTATGAATCGGTTGCCAGTACCGGTTCAGGACAAGAACGGGATGTTCGAGGATGGCATTCATACCTTTCTCAAGCAATCGTCGGCAAACTAGCAAAGCCCGTGCTCAGGGCAACCCAAAAGCTCTGAAAATCAACCTTTCCGGCGCTTTTCACCGAGATCCCCGTCTGGAATGTGACAAATGTGACGCATTCGTCACCAACACCCCCTTGGGAAAGCCCAGCGGTCCCCTTACCCCCTTCCGTGTGGCACGAATGTCACGATGCCGTCACACGCAATTCATCGCAAATGCAACCCATCAACTCCATCACTCGTGCCATGTTCGCCACCGGCTTGCTTGGCTGCGCCCCCGCCTTGGCCGGAACCGATCCGGCCTCCGAAGCCGTGCCCGCGGAGAGTTCCAATCCCTCCACCGCCACCGGCTTGTTGGTGGGAAAATTCCCCGGCGAAACGGCCTGGGACCGTGCCTGGTCCGCCTTCACACTGTATAAGGACGAGAACAATCCGATCCTTCAGGAGTTCTCGCTGCAAGGACGCCTCCAGGTGCAATACGCGGACGGCCACTCCAACAACGGCCATTTCGACATCGAAGACTACGCGGATTCCGGCAAGGATGAGGCGGTGTGGGGCGACAAGTTCGAGGCCCGCCGGGCCTACCTTGGCTTCAAATCCAAGTGGTTCCAGAATTGGAAGCTCGAGGGCCAGATCGACGTGGATACGGACGGCCAGGATGGCCCGGGCGGCGACGCCACGCTGTACAAGGACATCTACGACCTCTATGTGGCCTACGCGCCCTCCGAGCAGTTCAACGTCTACGCCGGCAAGCAGGAGATCAAGTTCTCCCGGGAGCAGGAAATTTCTTCCAAGGAAATCGTCACCTTCGAGCGCAGCCTGGTGACCAACATGCTGCATCCCGGCAACCTTACCGGTGTCTGGGTGCAGGGGAAGAAGATCCGCGAACACTGGCTCTATGAGGCTGGTGTCTATGCCAGCGACCAGGTCCGGGAGTTTTCGGAACTCGAAGGCGGCACCCTTTTCCTCGGAAAGGTCGGCTATGATTATTCGGACGCGATCGGCGCGGACACTGCGGTGGCCTCGTTCCGCTACATGTATAATTCGGAGCCGGGCTACAAATCCACGGACATTGACTCGAACTTCTCGTTCCCGACCTCGCCCGCGTTCTCGACCTCCCTGGCGCTGTCCAATGACATCACGCAAGGCCGCTTCGGCCTGACGACGGACCTGCTCTACGGTTTCGGCGACGACGGCCTGGGCCAGTCCGATGTGGTCGCGCTGAACATCATCCCGACCTATTTCATCGCCAGCGGCGTGCAGCTTGTCAGCCGGCTCCAGTTTGCTTCCAGCCCGGATCCGGACGGCTTGAAACTGGGTTCCCGCTACGAAGGCGTGTCGCCGGACATCGATCCGCTGACCGGCAAGCGCAGCTCCGACTCCGCGGGCAACTCGTATTTTTCCGCCTATCTGGGCGTGAACTACTACCTCTACGGCAACAAGCTGAAGCTCATGACGGGAGCGGAGTACTCCCACCTGGGCGGCGGCGACTATGACGGCACCACCTTCCTGACCGGGATGCGGATGTCTTTCTAATTCATCTCACTGTCAAAAAATCACCAATCAAAAGCATTATGAAAACCATCAGCACGTTATTCGCGGCCGCAGCCATGGTCAGCCTGGCCGGCGCGCAAACCCTCAGTATCAAAGGCAGCGACACGCTCGGTGCCAAGCTCGTCCCGCAACTGTCCGAAAGCTTCCAAGCGGCCGGCAACAAGGGTGTGAAATTCGAAATCGCGGCGGAAGGCTCGTCCACCGCTTTCCCGGCGCTGGCCAACGGCACCGCTCAGATCGGCATGTCCTCCCGTGAAATCAAGGAAGACGAGATGACGATGTGCCGGACCAAGGGCGTCTACCTGAAGGAACACCCCGTGTGCCACGACATGATCGTGGTCATCGTGAACAAGAACTCGCCGCTGGCGAAGCTGACCAAGGACCAGGTGGCGAAGATCTTCACCGGCCAGGTCAAGGATTGGTCGGAAATCGGCGGCGCGCCGGGCAAGATCTCGATCTACACCCGCAACACCTCCTCCGGCACCTACAAGGACTGGCAGAAGCTGGCGATGGGCGGCCGCGATTATCCCTCCACCTCGCTGAAGATGGCGGGCAACGAGCAAATCGCGCAGGAAGTGGCGAAGAACAAGAACGGCATCGGCTACGTGGGCCTTGCCTACTCCAAGACCGCGGGCACGAAAGCGCTCCCGATCGACGGTGTCGAGCCGGTGGCGCCGAATGCCAAGAAGTATGCTTACGCACGCCTCTGCTATTTCTACGCGCCTGACAAACCGACGGCCGAGGCCGACGCGTTCATGAAATACGTCGAATCCCCTGCCGGACAGGAAATCGTCCGCAAGGTCGGCTTCATCCCCGCCAAGGACCTGTAACCACCGTCCTCCTTCGGGAAATGGGCATTGCGGGTTAGACCCGCGATGCTCATTTCCTTGTCGGGAGGAGGCTACCCGCATAACACGGCGCCCGTCCACGCATGTCGCAGGAAAAAGTTTCACCGAACCGCACCGGCCACCGCTTCCAAAAGCG
The DNA here is from genome assembly GCA_964247045.1 of uncultured Verrucomicrobiales bacterium. GTDB lineage: Bacteria > Verrucomicrobiota > Verrucomicrobiia > Verrucomicrobiales > Akkermansiaceae > Luteolibacter. Next base: position 7,071 of record CAXTTX010000088.1, read on the forward strand.
GGGCTTTTCCTATGAGCGGGCGATAAAATACTTTTTCGCGTCCAATGCGGGGCTGACGATCGTTATCCTCGCGCTGATCATCATCTTCCTGCTGAAGGAAGGGCTCGGATTTTTTCCCGGCTACCGGCGCGAGCTGGAGGTCTATCGAACGGCGGGCCTGGAATTCGTCGATCTTTCCCGCAAGAACCTCACGTCCCACGAGCAGCTCGCCAGCCTGCTCAACCGCGCGTACTACGCGGAAATCAATGGCAAGGGTGCCCGGGAGCTGCGCCGGACGGAAGAAGCAAGCGCGCTCTACAACGCCTTCACGGACCAGACGGGAGCGACGCGCGACCTGGTTCTCAACAACGCGCAGGTGGCGGACGGCAACATGCTCGCCACCCTGCGTTCCAATTTCGAAAAGCAGCGGACCAAGGCTCTCGCCAACCTTCCCGACACGCCGCACCTGACCGAGGCGGAACGGACGGGACTGCTCAATTCCCTGCGCCAAAGACCGGTGGAATCCCCGGATGATCCGCAACTGGTGACCACGCTGGCGGAGGAATATGCGACGGCCCGGGAACGTGAGGCACAGCCCCTGCAGGAGCTTCGCATCACGCTGGATTCCTTTGAATCCGCCGGTTCGGAGCTCAGTTCGCTGGTCTCCGAGATGACGGAAAGCGTCACCGCCACCAAACAGAAGATCGACAACGCGGACATCCTCGAACGGAACCGCGAGACGCTGCTCTCCGCCGCTGCCTCCGCCAAGGATCCCGCGGAACGCGAGAGGCTCACCCGCGAGGCACAGGCATCCCTGGCAGAGAGGGTGGACACTGAAGGGCCGGTCCAGGCGCTTCTGGAAAAGCGGACCGCGTGCATCACGGCGCATGCCAACCTGCGGCGGAGTTCCGCGGACATCCTGCCTAAACTGCCGGAGAATCTCAGCCAGCCCGACGCGAAACGCCTGCTGAACGCCGCGATCAAGAGCTGGCCCGTTTTCCTCGCCGATCTCGACAAGGCACCGACCGAAATCAATGCCTGGGATCACAAGCAGCCGGTTGCCCTCACCCACGCAATCTTTCTTTTTCTGACCGGAAAAGACTGGGTCACCGGCGGTGAATGGCAGGATTTCTATGGCATCCTGCCGCTGGCCGCAGGGTCGCTGATGATTTCGATGGTCGCGCTCATCATTGCGATTCCGGCGGGCATCGGCGCGGCGATTTATGTCAACCAGTTCGCTTCCCCGCGTGAGCAGGCCGTGGTCAAGCCGGTCATCGAGTTCATCCAGGCGATTCCTTCCGTGGTGCTCGGGTTCATCGGCATCCTGGTCTTTGGCACCCTGCTGAGGGACATCTCGACCTGGGATTCGCTGCAATGGATTCCCGGCTTTCCGATTGAAGAGCGGCTGAACATTTTCACCGCCGGTTGCTTGCTCGCGCTGATGAGCATTCCGACGATTTTCTCGCTCGCGGAGGATGCGATCAACAACGTGCCTTCCGCCTATGCGGAGGCATCCGAAGCACTCGGTGCCTCGCGGGTGCAAACCACTTTCCGGGTGATGCTCCCGGCCGCGTTTTCAGGTATCCTGGCGGCGGTCCTGCTGGGGCTCGGCCGGGTGATCGGTGAAACGATGGTGGTGCTACTGGTAGCGGGCAACCGGATCAAGATTCCGGACTTCAGCGCGGGCATCGGCGCGATTTTCCAACCGACGCACACGCTGACGGGCATCATCGCCCAGGAACTCGGAGAAGTTCCACTGGGCAGCGTCCACTACCGCGCGCTTTTCGTCGTGGGCATCCTGCTGTTCGCGGCGGTGCTCGGCATCAACGCCACCGCCCACCGTTTCGTGAACCGGACGAAGCACTGACCTCCCGGAACCATGTTCAATCCCGAGAACTTCATCCGCAAGGGCCTGCCAAAGGGGCACTTCAAGGACCTTTTCGTCCGCATCGGCCTGGGCAGCGTGACGTATGCCATCGTGATCCTCGCGTTGCTGCTCTTCGCGAAGATCGCCGTGGACGGGGCACCCGCGCTCTTCAAGAAGGAAGCACCCTTTATCGACGTCAACTTCCTGACGGCAAAGAACGAGACCTTGCACGTCTTCGATGACGCGCAGGGGGCACGCCACCAACTGCCTGCCTCCGCTTACAACGAATACCTCACCGCGCATCCGGGCGAGACGGTCTACAACGAGCAGACCTTTTCCTACTCCGGGGGAGGCATCGCCGGACCCATCGTGGGAACCGCCCTGCTGACGATCGGTTCGATGATCATGGCCCTGTTCTTCGGGGTGAGCGCGGCGATCTATCTATCGGAATATGCGAAGCAGAGCCCGTTCATCCAAGCGGTGCGGCTGGCCATCCTGAACTTGGCGGGGGTGCCGTCCATTGTCTTCGGCTTGTTCGGCTTTTCGGTCTTCGTGCTGGCGGTGCCGGTGATCACGGGTGCGCCGTCCGATCGTTCGCTGCTGGCAATCCCGCTGTTTTTCGGTGATCTTTTCCTGAGTTTCCAAGGGTGGAATTCCTCGCTGATGGCGGGCTGCGCGACGCTGGCCTGTATGATCCTGCCGGTGATCATCACCGCGTCGGAGGAATCGCTGCGCGCGGTGCCCCAAGGGTTCCGCGACGCCTCGCTGGCGATGGGCGCGACGCGCTGGCAGACAATCCGCAAGTGCGTGCTGCCCTATTCGCTGCCGGGCATCCTTACCTCCTCGCTGTTGTCCATCGCCCGTGTGGCCGGTGAAACCGCGCCGATCATGTTCACGGCGGCGGTCGCGGCGAAGGACGATCTTCCATGGGAAGGTCTCAAGAATCCCTTCGACCTGCTTTCCTCCCAGGTGCAGGCACTGCCCTATCACATTTACACGCTGGCGGCGCGCATCCCGAACTCGGAATACACGGAGCGCGCTCAATTCGGCTCGGTGTTCGTCTTCCTCCTTCTCGTGGCCCTCCTCTCCGCAGGCTCCATGATCCTGCGCGCCAAGCTGCGGGCGAAACTCAAATGGTAAGCATGGAAACCGCCATCCAAATCCAGGATCTCCGCTTCGCCTACGGCACCAAACAGGTGCTGCACGACGTCACGCTCGACATCCCGGCACGGCAGATCACCGCCTTCATCGGCCCCTCGGGCTGTGGCAAGTCCACGCTGTTGCGCTGCATAAACCGCATCAACGACCGGATCGCGGGCGCGCGCGTGACGGCTGGATGCATCAAGGTCCACGGCATCGACATCAACCGTGCGGACATTGATCTCCAGGAACTACGCCGCCGTATCGGGATGGTGTTCCAGAAATACAACCCCTTCGCGAAATCGATTTACGAGAATGTGGCATACAGCCTGCGGATCGAGGGCAAGGTGAAGGGCAGCGCCCTGGAAGATGCGGTTGAAGACGCCTTGCGCGGTGCCGCCCTCTGGGACGAGGTGAAGGATAGGCTGAAATCGAGCGCGTTCGGCTTGTCCGGCGGACAGCAGCAGCGCCTTTGCATCGCGCGTGCCATCGCCAACCAACCCGAGATCCTGTTGATGGACGAGCCCTGTGCCGCCCTCGACCCGCTTGCAACCCTGAAAGTCGAGGAACTGCTCATCGAATTGAAGAAGAAATATACCATCGTAATCGTCACCCACAACATGTCGCAAGCGACGCGTTGTTCCGACCGCACGGCCTTCATGTATCTGGGCAAGCTCGTGGAATACGGCGACACGATGCAGGTTTTCAGGAAGCCCGCCGACCCTCAAACCGAGGCCTATGTCACTGGCGCCTTTGGCTGACCCCCACTTCCGATCAATATGTTAGAAACCTTGAAACACCCGGAGGGAAGCGCGCTGACAGGCGGGTCCGTCGTCGTGAGGGATCTGGATTTCTGTTACGGATCGAGCCGGGCGCTGAAGAACATCAACGTGGAGATCCCGTCGAACGGCGTGACAGCCTTCATAGGACCCTCGGGCTGCGGGAAGTCCACCCTGCTGCGCTGCATCAACCGGATGAACGACGAGATTCCCGGAACGCGAATCACCAAGGGCGACATCCATATCGGCGGCGTGAACATTTACGACAAGTCGGTGGACGTGGTGAAACTCAGGCGCGACATCGGCATGGTTTTCCAGAAATCCAACCCCTTCCCGCAAAGCATCCACGAGAATGTGGCCTACGGGCTGCGCCTGCGGGGCGAGCGAAACAAGAAGAAGCTGGACGAGGCTGTGGAAGGCGCGCTTGGTGCCGCCGCGCTCTGGGACGAGGTGAAGGACCGGCTCCACGAGTCCGCGCTGGGCCTCTCCGGCGGCCAGCAGCAGCGCCTGTGCATCGCCCGGGCCATCGCGGTGAAGCCGCAAGTGGTGCTCATGGACGAACCGTGCAGCGCTCTGGACCCGATCGCCACCGCGAAGGTGGAAGAGCTGATCTGGGACCTGAAAAGCGAGTATACTTTCGTCATCGTCACCCACAGCATGCAGCAGGCGGCGCGGGTTTCCGACAAGACGGCCTTCTTTTACATGGGCGAACTCATTGAATTCGCCGAAACCTCGAAGATATTCAGCAACCCATCCGTCAAAAGAACGGAAGACTACATCAGCGGCCGATTCGGCTGACCTCCCCGATCCCACGACTCCCGAAAATGAATAACCCGCACATATTCCGTGACTTCGACAAGGTGATGGAATCCTTGAAAGGAGAAGTCCTCACGATGGCCGGCCTTGCCCGGCAGAATCTGGAGCGCGCGATGCGCTCCCTGCTGGAACGGGACATCGACCTCGCGCGGACGGTCATCGCCGATGACACGGACGTCGATGACCTGGAACGGAAGATCGACCAGATGGGGATCGACATCCTGGTGCGTTTCCACCCCGTGGCCTCGGACCTGCGACTGGTCATCACGTCGATGAAGATGGCCCACAACCTGGAGCGGATCTCGGACCACGCGGTGAATATCGCGAAGCGCTCCAAGAAAATCTGCAAGTCAAACCCGGTCGAGGAAGCGGGGCTCGCCGAGCCGCTCTATTCGCTAGCGGACAAGCTGCTCCGCGACGCGATGATGGCCTACACGGATGCGAACACCGAACTGGGCGAAGGCCTCAAGGCGCGGGACAAGGAACTCGACCGCTTGCACAAACAGATGATCGCCTCGTTGAGCGGACGCCTGGAGGATGCCAATGGCAAGTCGGAGAACCTGCTGCATCTGATCTTCGTCGCGCGCTCCATCGAGCGGATCGGCGACCTGGCCGTGAACATCGGCGAGGACGCGGTTTACCTCGGCGAGGCACGGGACATCCGGCACGAGCACCGGAAGAACGCTGCACAAGCAGACGACGTGACCCAGCAATAGTGCGGCTCAGTCTTTCGTAGCCGCCGCGATGGAGGTGGTGACCTCGTCCGCTTCGGTTCGGTTGAGATGGATGCCGTCGGTGGTTTGCCAGACTCGGGCCCGGTCGAATTCCAGCCAGCGGTATTTGTCCTTCGGAAAACGTTCCAGCATGGCGGCACGGACGGCGGCGGGTTCCTTCAGATCCTTCAGGGACGGGTCGATGGGCATTTCATAGAAAACGCATTTGGTTCCGGCTGCGATCAGGCCGTCCACGATCTCGCCCATGCGTTTGGTGCGGGTAGTGAGACTTTCCGAAGCGGGCGTCTTGTCGAGGTGTTCGCGGTTGACGCGCATGATGTCAGCGAAGACGGCGGGATCGAGCGGCTTTTCAGCGGCGGGAGCGGGTTTCTTGCCGCGATGGAGGACCTTGTTGGTGAGGCTGCAAACGCGCTTCACCTGGGCATTGAGGAAGCCCACCTCGAAGTTGGACGGGCGGCCCTCTTCCTTGAAGATGGGGGAGGCACCACGCAATCTACGCCGCCAGGCGCTGGTGGAATCATTGAGCAGGCCCGCGTCCGAGTCGCGCAGGAGGGTGTTCGACTCGATGAGGACCATCGGAGGCTTCTTGCCCGCCGCCGCGATGATATCGAGGCCGGTGAAGGAACCGCCGGCGGGGAAGGTCAGCTTCACATAGCCGGGGCCGAAGACTTCCTGGCTCAGTTCGTTGGACATCGAGGAGCCGACGACCACCTTGGCATCGGCCGGGGCGTCATGGACGAACTGTTGCGCCCGGAGGTAGTTCGCGCGCTGCTGGCCGGGGATCCAGTAGTAGTTCCGGCCAAGGCGCGGATACACGAAATGGTACAGGGCCAGAAGAACCAGGGCGACAAGGAGGGATTTCTTGATCATGGCCCTGGTTAGAACTGGAAGTAGATGAAGGCTCCGGTCGTCCCGCTGTCCAGGATGATGGCCACCAGCAGGATGCCGAAGATGATGAACTCGAAGCGTTTCGCGCCCTCCCAGCGCTGCTTGAGCAGGTGCCAGGCGTAGTAGAGGATCACCGGGATGGAATAGGTGATGACATGGGCGACGAGCCAGTGGTTCGTGGTGCCGGTGTTCTTGCCCATGGCGCCGATGTAGGCGATGACCTGCTCGAACTTCGGCAGCTTGAACAGGAGCCACGCCAGGGTGACGAAGGAAAACACCAGCACGCCCTGGATGATTCCGACGAAAAGGTTCTTCGGCAGGCGGATCCAGTTCTTGCTGAAACGCTCCATGGCCAAGGCAAGGCCGTGGAAGCTGCCCCAGATCGCGTAGCTCCACGCGGCACCGTGCCAGAGGCCGCCGAGGAACATGACGATGAAAAGGTTCAGATAGGTCCGCACATTGCCCTTCCGGTTTCCACCCAAGGGGATGTAGAGATACTCGCGCAGCCAGGTGGACAGGGAGATGTGCCAGCGCTGCCAAAACTCCGTGAAGGAACGGGAAATGTAGGGGTAATTGAAATTCTGCGGCAGCGTGTAGCCGAAGAGAGCGGCAAGGCCGATGGCGATGAGCGAATACCCGGCGAAGTCCGCGAAGATCTGCATCGAATAGCCAAAGAGCATCGTCACGAGCGTGAAGGTGGATTCCTGGAGGAAGTAGGGGTACTCGATCCAGAAGGTGGAGTCCTTCATGTTGTCCGCGACGACCATCTTGAGGAAGTAGCCGGTCACCAGCGCGCGGAAGGCGGTTTCCCATGGGATGCCGCCGAAGGTCTTCGGGACGATCTGCGGATAGAACTCGTGCGCCT
>CAXTTX010000088.1:14148-14556 GCA_964247045.1 uncultured Verrucomicrobiales bacterium
CGGCCCGGCGACGAGGCTGGGGAAGAAGGACTTGAAGAGCATCGTGTTCTTCAGGTGCTCCATGAAGGAATCCGGCACCATTTCCGGATAGCCAAAGGGATCGTCCGGCTGCTTCGAACGATAGACTTCCACGACAAGACTGATGCCTTGGAAGGTGAAGAAGGAGATGCCGATGGGCAGCGGGATGGTGACGAGGAAATGGCCGACCGAGCCGTGGTCGCCGCCAAAAAGAGTCTTGGCCACCAGCGGGCCGTATTTGAAGAGGATCAGCAGGCCGAGGTTCAGGCCGACGCCGGCACACGCCCACGCTTTCTGAGAGCCCTTGGTTCCGGTGGCGATCTTGTAGCTGGTCACCACGTTGATCAGGATCGAGGCGATGAGCAGGAAGACGAGGATCGGATCCTCCCA
>CAXTTX010000089.1:0-3673 GCA_964247045.1 uncultured Verrucomicrobiales bacterium
CCCGCACGCCGAAAAATCCGCCTCGCAGGTATCCGCGAAATAAACGGCGGCGCCGAACAACTCCTTGTCCTGTTGGGTGACGGAGAGGAAGCCCGGTATTGAAGGCGCGCGGACCAAGGGCATGGAAAGGGGAAGATTCTTTCCTAACAGATTCGTGGCCTTGGCGGAAAGAGGCAGGCCAGGGGCGGCGGTGAAGCTGAAGGGCTGGCCGGTTTCGAGGATCGCCGCGGTGGGAGCGACCTTCGCGTCACGGAGTGTTTCCGCGAAGCGGTGGAGCAAGACAATGAAGGCGGGTTGGTTGGCAATGTTCGAGAGACGGAGGTCGAAATTGAAACAGAGGCGGCGGCTGGCGGGCCGGTCCGGGGACGCGGGGACGTCGCGGAGGAAGATCAAAGGGCGCTTTTCCTGCCACAAGAGGACATTGTCAGAAGGCAGGCGCTCCAGCTCGATGGTTTCGCGGACGAGGAGGGACTGCCAGTTGAGATTGTCCATGAGCGGATGATGCTCCGCGAGGATGCCGCCCTTGAGGTAGGCTCCGGCACGGGTGGCATCCTCGACGAAGACGATGCAGTTGCCCTGCGGCAAGACGGGATCGAGCGGGTCGTAGGAAGTGATGGTGAGATCCGCCGTGGCGGCGTCGGTGGTGGGCACCGCCGCGTCGAGGGCGCGGAGGAGTTTTTCCGTCAGGTCGGCGAAGGCGGGGGAGGTGGCGGTGAAAAGGGCGAGCGTCTTGGGTTTGGGGGCGACCAGGGGCAGGGTGTCATCCATCGTGAAACGGTCCGGCGAGAGGGCGACCATCACCTGGCTGGTATTGGCTGGAAAGGCTGCCTGGAGGGTAATCAATGCACCCGGTTCCAGACGAAATGGCCGCGGTTCAGTCGCCCCATTGGCGGTGCGGAGCGACCAGCTGCGGTCCGCCGGAGCCTTGCCGTAATTTCTAACAAGCGCCTTCCAGACAAGGGAACCTTCCACCTGGCTGAAGGTGACCCCGGTGAATCCGACATTCTCCACCGGCGAACCGACCGCGACGAGGCGGGCATCAAATGGCAGGGACTCGGCGGGCGTGTCGGTCAGATAGATGACTGAGCCCTCGCGGGAAACCAGCGAGCGGGCGAGGCGGATGGCCTGGGTAGGATCCGTGATGCCGTCGAGGGGCTCCCATTTTTCGAGAGCTGCCTTGAGGTCGGAAAGGGAGGCTCCCGCGTAGATGCGCGGGCGGTTGGGCGCGGACTCGATGACCGTCAGCTCCAGTGCGGTGCCGGGGCCCTGGAAATGGGGCAGTTCGCTCATGAGCCGGGCGATGGTGTCCTCCTTGAAGACTCCCATGGATGCCGATGAGTCGACGACCACGGCGACGCGCTGCACACTGCCGGCTTTCTGGAAGCGCGGCTCCGCGAGGAGCCATGCCAGCAGGAGCGCCGCCAGCAATTGCATCCATAGCGGGATGGAGGAAATGATCCTCTCGAAGCGGCGTCCACTCGCGGCGTCCCGCTGGGTCCTCTCCAGGAGGAAGAGCGTGGAAACCGGAATTTCAATCGCCTTGCGCTGCAGGAAATGGATTGCCAGAACGGCCGGAATGCCGAGCAAGGCGAGAAGTCCCAGGGGATTTGCAAGGGTGAACAAGGCGGTCTAACGGCTAGGCTCCAGGGCTCCGGCGGGAACGGCCTCGCGGAAGAGGACGGTGGCGAGGTCTTCTTCCGCGGGAATGCGCGCGAAAGCGGTCTGGTGACGGCGGGAATGTTGTTTCCAGAGGGCGAAGTGATTCACATACGCTGTCTCGTAACGGCGGAGGATGGCGGGTTCGATGCGGTGGGGATGGCGGGTGTTGCGCTCCGCGTCGACGAACTCGCAATTGCCGGACCAGCCGGGGCGGGCCTCGGTTTCCAAAAAGGGAACGAGCATCACCAGCGAACCATGCCGCTGGGAAAGATGACGCAGGAGCGGCTCCGGATCACCGGGGAACAACAGATCCGAGAGGAAGACGCGGATGGCGTTCGAGCGGAGGGGCAAATTGGCGATGTCCGGAGCGGTCGCCGCATCGGAGGCGGGAAGGGTGCGTGAGGTTTCCAGCCACTTGTGGCCGCGGAGGGTGTCGGGATCGAGCCGCAGGGAGGCATTCCCGCGGACGGCATGGACCGCGAGCGAGGCACCGGCCGCGCGGGCACTTTCCGCGATCAGATAGAAAAGTTCGGCGGAGCGGCTTGCCTTTTTCTCGTCAAAGAACATCGATTCCGACGCGTCCAGGATGAGATCGACCACGGGACGGACTTCCTCGCGGAAAAGCTTCATCGTGTAGCTGCCGGTGCGGGCGAAGGCCTGCCAGTTGATGTGGCGCGGATCATCGCCCGGGGAATAGGCGCGGTGGTCCTGGAAGTCCATCGACGAGCCGGTGCCACCACCGGTGAATTCGCCGGCCTGTCCCCGCCAGACGCGTGAGCGCAAGGGCAGGCGCAACCGTGCCGCCGCGGCGAGCGCGTTGGTGTGGCACTGTTGCAGCAGGGTGGTGTTCATGGTTCAGCCGCCGCATCGGCGCGGGCGGATTCACGCTCCGCCTCGATCATCGCATCCCGGAAGTAGGTCATGCGGCGCAGGGCGAAGATCAGGAGGGCCACGGTGATGGCGAGATTGACCACAACCATGGCGACAAAAATAGACCACTCTTTGGACGAGGTATGGCTTTCAGCTAACAGGGCGAGGCCCACCGGAGGATTCCACACGAAAAGCCAGAGCAGTTCCGCGCTGTCATTCAGGCTGCTGAGGACAACCGGCGCGATGGTGAGGAGGAACCCTCCCAACATGAAGATGAGGAAGCTGGAGAAGCGCTTCCCCTCGTCCTTGCAAAAAATGACCGCAAGCAGCGCCGGAAAAAGAACACCTCCCAGCAGGGAAAGCGCTCCTGCCGTGAACTCCACCTCCGGCACGGGCCGGGGCGGGGCCTTAGTCACGTGGGAAACGGCCACGCCCAGGAGGCAGAGGACGATCATGAAAATGGTGAACAGGACTCCCGACGGCCACCCGGGCAGCAGGAAATGGGCGGCGACGCGGCCGGGCAGCCCGCGACGCAGGAAGGGCTTGCAGGCCGGCGGCATGAGCAGGGCCGGTTCCGTGAGCGCGATCACGAGGGCAGGCGCCAGGATGATGCCGAACACCGGCATCATGATTTCCGGGGTCATCCGTTCAAGGAACCCGGTGGCAACGGCGACCAACCCAAGGGCCAGCGCCACGAGGCGACGCGGCGTGGAGTGGTTTTCCGAAATCGGCGCGATGGCGGAAGTGCCGTAGGACAGCGAGCACCAGCCGAGATAAGCGATGAAGAACAGGTAGGCGAGGATGGAGAGGCGGGAGTCCCAGTCCGGGAGCGTGAAGAAGGACATGCCGCCGCCCGCACCCCTCATGAGCCACATCGAGGGGACGACATTCATCAGAACCACGATCGCGATGATGGGCAGCGCGCGGATGATGCGGGCGGAGGTGCCGGAGAAACCCACCATCACCGCGGTGAGGGCCATGGATGTTAGAAAAATCAGGCAGAGGAAAACAAGCTCTCCCAGCAGGATCATGCCGCCGTAGAAGTAGCGGAGGATAAGATAGGGAATGATGGTGACCAGGATCAGCGCCGACTGGCTGACGATGGTCGACGACCCGTGGTTGCAGGTCCGCCGCGACGCGATGC
>CAXTTX010000089.1:3683-6540 GCA_964247045.1 uncultured Verrucomicrobiales bacterium
CCATTTGCCAAAGACGATGCGCCACGCGCTGAGACGGGTGAGGGCCATCATCTCGATGGTATTGGCGGTGATCTCCGATGACAGCGCGTTGATGCCGCGGAGCGGCTGGATCACCAGCACCGCGATGGAAAACATCGTGAAGATCGTGCCCGATGCGAATTGCCCGGCGCTTTCGGATTCACTGGATGCACCTGCGGAAAGCAGGATGAACGCGAGCAGGCACTGGAACACGAGGAACAGCATCGTGAAGCCGCGGGCGCGCATCCCTTGGCGCAACTCTTTCACCAGCATCGGCGAGAGCTTGTCCGGGAAATCGGTCAGGTGGGTGACTGGAGAGGACATGGCGCGTGATCAGTTCCCGACGGTGTCGGCGGGGATTTCCTGTGCGGGTAACTCAGGGGGAATGGCGGGCTTCCCTGCCTCCAAGCGGCCTATAATATCAATGAAGGCGTCTTCCAGGTTGCGCTGCTCGCGGTGGAACTCGGTGACGCGCAGGCCGTCCTTGATCATGCGGGCGAGGATGTCAGCGGCTTTCGCGGGGTCCTCGGTGTCGATGCGGATGCGGCCGCCGAGTTTGCGGGACTCGAGGAACTCGACATTGGCCTGGAGGATGCACCAGTCGGAGACGGACTCCGGTTTGCCATCCACCTGCACGTCATACAACACCCCGCCGAGGGTGTCCGAACCGCGGCGGAGCGATTCCGAATCACCATGGTGAACGATGCGCCCGTTGTTGATGAACAGCAGGGAATCACACATCTCGCCGAGTTCGGAAAGGATGTGGGATGAGATGAAAATCGTTTTCCCCTCGCGGGCGAGGACGCGGATGAGGTGCTTGAGCTCGACGCGGGCCTTGGGGTCGAGGCCGGCGGCGGGCTCGTCCATGATGAGCACCTGCGGATCATGCAGCAGGGCGCGGCCTAGGCCAAGGCGCTGGGTCATCCCCTTGGAAAGTTTGTTGGAGAAACGGTCCGCCAGTGGGACAAGGTCGGTGAAATCCATCACCTCCTGGATGCGCTGACGGCGTTCCTTGCCCTTGTAGCCGAGGGCGCGGGCGTAGAAGTCGAGATACTCGAGCACGGTCATGTGATCGTAGTTCCCGAAATGGTCCGGCATCCAGCCGATGAGCCTGCGGACCTCCGAGGGATGGTGGACAACGTTGATGCCGCAGACTTCCGCGGTGCCGAGCGTGGGGTAGTCCAGCGTGGCAAGGATGCGCATGGTCGTCGTCTTGCCGGCGCCATTCGCGCCGACAAAGCCGCAGACCGAGCCGTGCGGGATTTCAAAGGTGACCCCGTTCACGGCCTGGAGATTGCCGAAGTAACGATAGAGATTGTGGACCTTGAGGGCGGACATGGAATGATGCGGGCCGGTGGTTCAGGGATTGCCCATGACGGGGCCGGTGATGACGGCGTGGGTTTCCTTCCAGCGGATGCCGGGGTTGGTATCAATGCCGGGAGCTGAGTTCGTGATGGCGACGAAGTGGCCCTTGCGGTTGTAGACGTTCTCAAAGAGCCGCGCATTGCGGGTGGAAAAGAGGCCCTTCTCCTTGCCGAGGGCGGCGACGGCGAAGGTCGCTTCCAGGGATTCCATCTTGAAACTCCTGCCGGACTGGATGCCATCCGCGCGGAACCAGTTGCCGCCGGAATCCTGATAGAAGAGCGTGTCGATGGCGTGGTCGAACGTGGAAAGGAAAGTATCCGGCTGGCCGGTCCTTTCAATGCGGCCGCGGGTGGAGATAACGGAAGAGAGGAGATGGCCGTGCTCGGAACGGCTCTGGAACCAATCGCCGGTGGCAGCTTGTTTGCCATCACCCGGTTGCAAGTTGAAGTTGCCGGCACCTCCGGAGGTGGTGAAGCGCGCCCAGCGGGAATGGGCGATGGGAACAGGAGCGAAGACCGAAGGCGGGCTGACGGTGAATTCGGATTTGGTGAGAACGCCGGTCCGGCAGAATTGTTCCTGATGGACAAAGGCGGCGTTGACGCCGGCGTCCGGGCGGACCTCCATGAGCATCAACCTCACGCCGTTGCCGCCGAAGCCGTCCTGGAGGATGATCAGGGCGATGAGGATGACACTTGCTCCCAGCGAAATGATCGGGGTGGTGATGAAGAGCCTGTGGCGCTGGCCGGACTTCGCGAAGACAAAGAGGTTCACGGGACCGACCAGAATGCCGAAGATGACCAGCACGATGACGAACATGCCGTAGCGGAAAGTTTTGTTGCCAAAGGCGGCCTGCAGCGGCCACCCGCCGTCGAAGTTCGTCTTGATCGCGTCCTGCCGCGGTTTGACGGAATTGTCCATGACACGCTGGACGAGCTCTTTGGTGGCGAAGATTGCTTGGGGCGGGAGTTGGATGCTGCCCAGGCCCGCTTCAGCCGGCAGTCCGAGAGCCTCGGCCGAGGTGCCCGGCATGGTGTAGATGATCAATTGCCCGCCCAGGCGCACCCATGAGAGAATCGCATTGCGACCGCCGGGCGGGATGTCCGACCAATCGGAGTCTCCCATGACCACACTGTCATAGCCGGAAAAGGCCAGCCAATCGTCGGGCAATTGCTTCGGATCAAACTTGGAGGCGAACTCGACGCTTCCGCGCGAGGAAGAACCGCTCAGCTTGGCGGCCATCTCGCTGTCCAGGGCGGAGGCGTTCTTCGTGAAGATGGGCTCGCTCAGGAGGACCGCGGGCTGCTTGTCCTGAAACTCGGAATTGACCTGATAGGTTGCGCTACCCAATGAGCCGGACAGGCTGACGGCGATGTTGTTTCCTCCGCCGTAACTATGGCTGATGGGGCTGGCGGGCACGAGGAGGTCGCGGAGCACTGCCTTACCCGCCGGCGCGCTCAGCTCGTAAGTCGTCCGG
>CAXTTX010000089.1:6550-14220 GCA_964247045.1 uncultured Verrucomicrobiales bacterium
GGCCTTGGCTGTATCCGGACGTTGCATCGAAATCGAGCCGGATGGAGCGTTCGACCTTGAGGTTGTTGGCGATCTTCACGCGCACGGGAAGGTAACCTCCGGGGGCGGGCCGGTTGAAGAGGGCGATGACCTCCACGTGCGTGTCCGTCACCGGATCGTAAACCTCGCGCATCATCGTTTCCTGCGCGGAGGCCGCGGTCAGGAGCAAGGCGAGGAGGAGCAGGATGCGTGGCATGGGATGGGAGCGGAGAGAAAGGGTGGGGCCGCGGTATCAGGCCTTGCCCGCGAGGATCTTGGGAGTGGCATGGGACTGGAACGGGACTTCCTCCAGCAGTGCCCGCACGATGTGGTCCGTGGTGTGGCCTTCGACGCGCGCATTGTAGTCGAGCACGATGCGGTGACGCAGCACGGCGGCGGCGATCGCCTTAACATCCTCAAAGCTGGCGTTGGTCCGCTCCTGCATCAGCGCGCGCGCCCGGGCACCGGAGGCCAAGGCCAATGCGGCCCGGGGACTCGCTCCATAGCGGATGCCGCGGGCCGCGGACGATTGCCCGGGGTGGGTCGCATCCACGAGACGGGCGATGTAGTTGGCCACGACATCCGGCAGATAAATGCGGCGGACGAGTTCCAGCAATTCCCCAAGGGTTTCCGCACTCATGACCGGATCGACCTGGGGTTCGGTGCCGAGCTCGCGATGGGAGACAATGCGCTGGAGCGTGTCCACATCATTCCGCATGACCTCCAACTTGAAGAGGAAGCGGTCGAGCTGGGCTTCCGGCAGGGGATAGGTTCCTTCCAACTCGATGGGATTCTGCGTGGCGAGGACGAAAAAGGGCTTCGGCAGATCGTGGGTTTTCCCGAGAACGGTCACCCGGCGCTCCTGCATGGCTTCCAGCAGGGCGGATTGGGTTTTCGGCGAGGCGCGGTTGATTTCATCCGCGAGCACGATGTTGGTGAAAAGCGGACCGGGCTGGAAGACGAACTCCCGGCGGCCATCCACTTCCTGCAATACCGGGTTGCCGGTGATGTCGCCCGGCAGCAGATCCGGGGTGAACTGCACGCGCTTGGTGTCCAGTTTCAACAACTTCGAGAGACCCTTCACGAGTTCGGTCTTGCCGAGCCCCGGCAGGCCCTCCAGGAGGATGTGCCCCCGCGCGAGAACCCCATTGATAACCAGCGCCACGAGTTCCTCCTGCCCGAAAAGGACCTGGTTGAGGCCCGCGGAAAGCGTGCGGAGGTGTTTTGCGGCTTCGGCGACTTCCGTTTCGGTGGCGTTCTCCATGGATTTCCTGCTTTTGAATTCTTAAAGCAGGCTAACAAACTTTTAGCCGGTGGGAATGAAGAACGGATGAAATTTTAGCGAATGCGTGTGCACGCTTTCAGCTGAAATCAAGCAGGTGGCGGGCTTTTCTGGCCCAGCAACCCCAGAAGCTCGTCCACATCCCCGAATTCCGGGGCGTCCGGACGATGCTGAACAGGGGCTGCCCGCCATGGTTGGTCACCATGATGATCCGGATTTTCCGCATGAAAACGGCAATGAGCAACAAGCCGATCCTCACCGTTGCCACACCCGCGCAAAGGGCGAGCACCCGCGCATCCTCCGATGGCAGCTTGCGGTGGAGCGCCAGCGCCGCCAAGCCCCCGGCCAGCCAATAGAAGCCGTGCCCGAAATTCGGATGGCGCCTTTCGAGGACAATGGGCGTCGGGCTGATCTGATCCAGATTGAATCCAAAGCTTTGCGTTCCCTCCAGAAACACCGTGCCGGTGGCGGACACGGTGGTCTCATCCACCGTGTAAGTGAAGTCGCCCAGCGTGTCCTTGATCCGAATGAGGGTCATAACTCAACGGCAGGCTGCCACGTTCTTCTCCAACCGCAAACCCCCATCTTCCGGAGCGCGCAATTCCTTCCAATCTCCTCAAGGATCCGGTCTGAAAAATGTTTGGTGCCGCACGGAAGCCCGCAGCGCCTTGGACCTCGGCAGCCCTGCTGCGAGCCTGTGGGCGTGATTGCAAGGACGGATTCATCCATTGGGGAGACTTGCCGGCATGATGGGTAAATCGCCGGAAACCAACACACCAGCCACCTCTTCAACCCATCCGTTGCGGTGCCATCGCGTTCTTGAAGGCATTGGCCCGCCACGGATGCGGAGAGCCCAGCAATTGATAGCTCATCTTCCAGATGATCGCGAGAAACACGCAACAACCCACCGCCAGCCAAACCATCGGTTTGCCATGCGAGAGGCTATTGCGGAACGGTTCATTGATCAGCATGCCCGCAATGGCAGGCAACATCATGGCGATGGAAGCGGCCCAGACCCTCATCCCGAACCGCAACAACAGCGGGAGCACTCCGGTGGCGAACACGGCCGTGGGAATCACAGTGATCCAGGCGGTGACCGGTGAGGGTCCGTGCAGGATCAAGGTCGAAGCAACGGACATGAAGAATCCCGCCGCAGTGGCAATCAGGACCGGCCAGAAGACCATGACATGGGTCAGGTGGGCGCGGCTCAGCGGCATCGACCGAAGCGACCGCAACTGCGGCAGCGTGACGATGACGGCGAAATAACAGGAAAATGAAATGAACATCCCCACGGGAGGCTGCGTTGCGCCACCTTTCATCATCCCGGCAAATGCCAGGAAAATCCAGAAGATGCTGATCATCGACACGATCGCGAGCGCCTGGGTCTTGCCGAAGCGGCTGAGGAAAAAAGGTATTCCTCCGAAGCCCTCCCATTGCCGCTTGTTCACGGAGCGGGCGGGTTGCCCATTGGCCGGTGTTCCCGGTGCCGCGCGACCGGCGCGCTTGATCACCATTGATGGTGCCTGGAACCAACCCGCGACCGTCGCCCCGGTCATGAGGATGACCAGCATCATCTGGTAGGGACCAATATCACGGGCGTTCATCGGAAATTCCCTCGGGAAGGAGAACACCGCGAAATAGCAAAGCCCCCACAGAAGGGTGAAGAATCCATTGATGACCTGCTGGCCCGGCGAGACCGTTCCACCCGTCCGGGCAGGCATGCCGGTCAGGGCGAAGAATAGCGTTCCGAGCAGCAGGGTCTCCGCGGCAACAATCGCCATGAACCGGGTGACCGTCAGAAAGGGCGCGTGGAACCAGGCCGCTGCCAGCGCGCCCACGCACACAATCGCCAGACCCGCTAGCGCCGGAAGGGTGAAAGTGGCGAAACGCCAGCAACGTCCGAGTTGCCGCGCGTTGAGCGGGAGTGACAGCAGCGTCCGTGTCATGGCGTTTCCTCCGCGGCTGATCTCGTTGAAGAGGAGGACTGCGCTGCACATCATCAGGCCGATGAACATGGCCGGACGGGACCACCAGCACGCCAGCATGCAAGCGGTGTGGATGAGCAGCCCGGTAAGATAATACCATTTCTTCCGCCCGAGATAATCCCGGATGACCAGTTTTTCCGCCGTTGTCATTTTTTCAGCAGTGAGATGAAGAGTTCCTCCAGATCCACGGTCATGGGCATCAGGTCGCCGGTGCCCATCGCCTGCAGTTGGTCCATTCCTCCCGCGTCCAGATCGATCAGGATCCTAACACGGTCTCCTTGCCTCTGGATCACCGTGACACCGGGGAGTTCCGCCGGGTTGCTGCCGCCGGGAACCGTCAAATCCGCCACCCGGAATCTTTCGATCACCCGGTCCATCGGTCCGGTGTGCAGCAGCCTGCCCTTGTTGAGAATCGCCACATGATCCGCGAAGCGCTCCAGGTCGGCCAGGTTGTGGGAAGATACCAATACCGTGCGGCTGGTATCCTTCACGATGTCCAGCAGCAGGGAATAGAGGTCGCGCTTGGCGATGGCATCAAGCCCGGTCGTCGGCTCGTCGAGCACCAGCAATTCCGGGCGGCGGGGCAACGCGAGGGCCAAGGCCAGCTTCATCTTCGAGCCGAAGGAAAGCGTGCCGATTTTCTCGTCCGGCTTCAGTTTGAATCGCTCGAGGATCTCCGCGCAATGGACGTCATCCCAGGTGTCCGGATAAAACCCGCGGACGAAACGGATGGCATGGCGGATCTTGCCCCAACTGGCATACTCCAATTCGGGACCGACATAGGCGCAACGCTGCTTCACCGCCACTTCATCCCCGACCGCGTCCAGGCCTAACATGTTGATCGTGCCGCCGTCCGCCTGTCCCATCCCGAACATGAGGTCGATGGTGGTGGACTTGCCCGCACCGTTCGGACCCACGAATCCGAAGATGGAGCCGCGAGGCACGTCGAGGTCCAACGGCCCGAGGTCGAAGCCCGCGTAATGTTTTCTCAAGCCGCGGATCTCGATGGCGTTGTCGGTTGCGATGGGGGTCAACGTGTTCATGGATGGGTGGTGGATTGGCGGATGGCCTCGCGGGCCAGGGTTTCAATTTCAGCGGGGGAAAGTCCTGCTTCCGCGGCTTCCCGGGCGCCCTTCTCGAAATGGGATCTGGCGGTCGCCAGCTTGACCTCGCGGCTGGCCGCATCGCCGCGGGCGGAAACGAAGGTCCCAAGCCCTTGTCGCCGGAAAACGACACCCTCCCGCTCCAGCTCCTCATAGGCGCGTTTCACGGTGATCAGGGAAACCATGAGGTCCGCCGCGAGCGCGCGGAAGGACGGGAGGGGAGATTCGGGCGCGAGCCAGCCTTCGCTGACCGCCCGCCGCACTCCGTCCACGATCTGTTGATAGAGCGGACCCGCAGCCGAGGGTGAAATCGGGCCAATCAGCAGGGCGATGGAATTTTCGTCAGACACTTCGGGAAGGAAAAGAACCGCTCAAACCGAACGGTGAATGACTGTATATAACCAATAGATACTGTTTGCAAGGAGAATTTTCCGGAGCAAGGAGAAGCGGGCATCTGACCATCTTCCTGCTGGCATTTTTCGCCGGCTCTTCCAGCATCTTGGCACCATGCCGATTTCCTCCAGCGACTACGAAAAACTCGGGCAGTTTTACCTCGGCCGCGACTACGACCTGGAAACCAAGAACGTCGGTGACGACCTGATCCTCTATGACTCCAAGGACCTGGTGACCCACGGCGTGGTCCTTGGAATGACCGGTTCCGGCAAGACCGGCCTCTGTCTGGCGATCCTGGAGGAAGCGGCGATGGATAACATCCCGGCCATCATCATCGATCCGAAGGGGGACATCGCAAATCTGCTCCTCGTTTTCCCCGAGCTGGACGCGAAGAGCTTCCGGCCCTGGGTGAATGAGGATGACGCGGCGAAGAAGAGCATCACGCCGGATGAATTCGCGGAGAAAACGGCAGCAACGTGGAAACAGGGACTCGCCGACTGGGGGCAGGAGCCCTCGCGTCTCGCCATGCTGAAGGATAAGGTGGACATCAATATCTTCACACCCGGCAGCAAGGCGGGTATTCCGGTTTCCATCCTGAGCTCGCTGGAGGTGCCGCCCTTCGAGATCACGGATGAAGCCGAGTTGTTAGGCGAGCGGGTGGAAAGCACGGTGTCCTCGCTGCTCTCGCTCGTGGGAGTAGACGCCGATCCTATCCAAAGTCCGGAAGCGGTGCTGGTGGGGGCGATCTTCCAGAAGGCTTGGGCAGACGGGCAAAACGTGACGCTGGAAACGCTGATCCGCCACATCCAGAAGCCCTCCTTCGACAAAGTGGGTGTCATCGATCTCGATTCGTTCATGGCCGTGAAGGACCGCCAGTCGCTGGCGCTCAAATTCAACAACCTCCTCGCCTCGCCCGGCTTCTCGACCTGGCTGGAAGGTCCGCCGCTCGACATCGCGAAAATGCTGCACACGCCGGAGGGCAAACCGCGCATTTCGATCTTTTCCATCGCCCACCTCGGCGACTCGGAGCGCATGTTCTTCGTAAGCCTGCTGCTCAACCAGATGCTCGGCTGGATGCGGGCGCAGAATGGTACCACCTCGTTGCGGGCGCTGCTCTACATGGATGAAATCTACGGCTATCTGCCACCCACCGCGAACCCGCCCTCCAAGCGGCCGATGATGACCTTGCTGAAACAAGGCCGTGCCTTCGGCCTGGGCTGCCTTCTGGCCACGCAGAATCCGGTCGATCTCGATTACAAGGCCCTGTCGAACATCGGCACCTGGTTTCTCGGCCGCTTGCAAACGGAGCGCGACAAGCTCCGCGTCCTCGACGGGCTGGAAGGTGCCGCCGGTTCGCAGAACGCGAAATTCGACCGCGGGCAAATGGAGAGGCTGATCTCCGGCTTGGGCAACCGCGTGTTCCTGATGAACAACGTGCACGAGGATCATCCCGTGTTGTTCCACGTCCGCTGGGTGATGAGCTATCTAACGGGTCCGCTGACCCGCGGACAGATCAAGACCCTCATGGACCCGAAGCGCGGGGCGTTCGGAAAAACCGCCGCCAGTCCTGCCGCCACCGCGGAACCGACAAACCCGATGGCGATGCCGGGCAGTGCCCCTGCACCTGTCGCCACCGGTGCCGGACGCCCGATGGTCGGAGCCGGCATCACCGAAATTTTCATCCCTGCCGCCGGTGGCGGGGATGACATCACCTATCAGCCCCATCTGCTGCGGGTGGGCGAAGTTCACTTCTCCTCGTCGAAGGCCGGCGTCGATGGCGCCCGGACGATCCGCTTCGTGAATCCGGTGACCGCCACGGGGATCGATTGGAACAAGATGCTGCCGCCTCCCCTCAAGGTCGAGGAAACCACCTCGGAACCTGCCGCGGGTGCGGGCTTTGGCGAGTTGCCCGGATTCGCGATGAAAGCGGCGAACTACAAGCAGGTGGAGAAGGACTTCGCGGAATGGCTCTATCGAAACGAGCGGGCCGACCTTTTCACCTGCGCGGCCCTTAAAGCCTGGTCACAGCTCGGCGAAACGGAAGGGGACTTCCGGGCCCGCATCGCCCACGAGGCTCGCGAGGCACGGGACGCTGCCATTGAAAAACTGCGTGACGCGGCGGCCAAGAAGATCGCTTCCATCGAATCCCGCCTCCAGACCGCGCAAGGCCAGCTGGCCAAGCAAAAGGCCGAATCAAACTCGGCGATGATGCAGGCCGGAGTGTCCGTCCTGGGCGGGATCCTCGGTGCCTTCCTCGGCCGGAAGTCCGGGATGGGTTCCGTCGCCCGCGGCGGTGCTTCTTCGATCGGCAAGGCCACCGGTGCCTACAAGCAGCATCAGGACGTGGCGAATGCCGATGCCAAGGTGGACTCCATCACCTCGGAAATCGAGGCCGCGAAAGCCACTTTGGAAGCGGATATCTCCAAGCTCACGGAATCCTACGAGCCGACGTCTCTCCTACTCTCCACCGAGTCCCTCAGACCCGCGAAGACCGACGTGAAGGTGAAAAGCGTCGCCCTCCTCTGGCTCCCCTTCGACGCCCGGGGCGAGAAGGTTTGGTGATGCGGATGGTCCTTGAGTCTTCGGCAGAAATCCGCTTGCCCTCGAGAGGCCGACCCGCCAATCTGCCGCCCACCAAGGCGGCTTGGCGGAATTGGTAGACGCGCTCGACTCAAAATCGAGTTCTAACGAGTGTGGGTTCGAGTCCCACAGCCGCTACTTTCAAAACCCCGTTGCGACAGCCGGTTTTCCTTCCCGACACACGCAGCATGGCAAATCCCAGGACCATCGGAATCATCGCGGGCAGCGGGGTTTATCCGGAAACCTTCATCACGGAGGCCCGCCGCAAATCCCCCGGCATCAAGCTGGTTGTCGTCGCCTTCCACAACG